>CAYZCC010000101.1:0-8076 GCA_964476805.1 uncultured Desulfobacula sp. | reverse complement strand
TTGGGATTTTTATTTACAGCGACAATAAATGGATTGCCTTTTACACCGCCCATGTGCTGAAACGAGCCGGAAATTCCCATGGCCATATAGACTTTTGGCTTGACTGTCAGGCCGGATGTTCCAACCTGTCTTGATTTTTCAAGCCATTTTGCATCAACAACGGGCCTTGAACACGAAACCACCGCTTTCATTGCCTTGGCAAGGTCCTGAGCAACTTCAATATTCTCTTCATCTTCAATACCCCGTCCGATGGATACCAGTACATCTGATTTTGTAATATCAACATCACCCGCTTCTGCTTCAACAATTTCAAGGACTTTTCTTTTTGAAGTAAGATCACCTGCATCTGAAGATTTATCTTCAACAGATCCACCTGCTAATGCCCCTTCAACAGGTGCAAAGGATCCCGGTCGGACAGTAATAACAGCACCGGCGGCGATATCAATATTGACATGGGTACTCACAGCACCTCCCAGTTCCTGACGGATGGATTTCAGATGGGTTCCGTCAATTCCTTCAAAATCGACTATATCAGCAGCATAGCTTGAATCCAGTTTAACAGAAAGCCCAGGTGCCATGTCCATACCAAATGTATCATGGGCAACCAGACAGATAGCATCAGTTGACAGGATACTGACCAAAGCCTTTCTGACAACCTCTGCATTTGGATAAGCAAGATCTGCATTATCAATCTTAATTACCTGTGAATATGTGGACGTCATCTCCTGAACCACCTTATCAAGATCGGCCCCTGAACCTGTTACAACAGCAGTGACGGATGCGCCCTCATCAATTTTTCTGGCAGCAGAAGGGAACTCCAGTGCTACATCTGCTGCAACGCCATTTGTATGTGGAATATATGCAAAAATCTGTGTCATGATTTAAAGCCCTCCTTTTGCTTTAAGCTTTTCAATCAGCTGTTCAATAATCTCCTCTGTGGTGCCTTCAAGCATCTCTGCTCCATCGCCAAGATCCGGGACAAAATAGTCGACTCTCTTTGTTTTAGCGCCGCTTTCACCAACGCTGCCGGCATCCACACCAAGATCTCCAGCATTTTTCACTGGAATTTCAACTCTGGCAACCTTTCTGATACCGCGAATTCCAACATAACGGGGTTCATTAATACCTGTCTGAATGGAGAGGACACAGGGAAGTTCAACTTCATTCATCTCCTGTTTCCCCCCTTCAATTTCTCTTCCAACTGTTATTTTACCTTCGCCCGGTTCTATCTTATTTACAAGAGAGGCATAGGGCATATCCAGCATTGCAGCAAGTATTCCGCCAATCTGTGCGGCACCCTCATCAGCCTGGGCACCGGTCATGATCAGGTCATAATTTCCTTTTTCAATCTCTGCTTTAAGAATTGTGGCAACACCTTTTCCGTCAGATCCTTCAAAGGCATCGTCACAGAGCAGGATACCGTCGTTCGCACCCATGGCCATCTCACGTCTTAACACCTCTTCTGACTCATCATCACCGACAGTAATCACAGTGACATTACCGCCAACATGATCAACAATCTGAATGGCCTCTTCAACCGCATAGTTATCCCATTCATTAACAGAATAAACAAGATCATCACGATCCAGATCGTTACCTGCACGGTTGAGTTCAAATTCATTCTCAGCAGTATCTGGCACCCGCTTGATACATACCAAAATTTCCATTATTATCTCCTCTTTTTGAATTTTTAATTTTTTAACTTTTACCTTTTTTATTCCAAATGCTGCTCTATCAGTTTCGTAAAATCAAGCGCTTCAATTTCGCCCTCTTTACCTGCAACCTTGATCGCATCCTGGATATTTACCAGGCAGAAAGGACAGGCTGTGACAATAACATCTGCACCCGCTTCAGCAGCCATATTCACCCGTAAAACCCCCATTCTTGTCTCTTCTTCCGGTTCATAGAAAAGCATCAACCCGCCTCCGCCGCAGCAGAATGATCTGTCACGGCTCTTTTCAAGCGCTACCCTGGTGAGTCCATCAATGGCATCAAGGGCATCTCTTGGATCTTCATAAACATCATTATGACGGCCAAGATAACAGGGATCATGGTATACATAAACCTTATCAGGATCGAGACAAGGCTTAAGTTTAAGTTCACCTGTGGTAATTTCCCGTGCAGCCACCTGACTGATGTGCTTTACAGGAGGAAGATTGTCATAATCATTTTTCAATACATTATATGCATGGGGATCAGCGGTTACAATCTGTTTTACACGGGATGCCTCAATGGCTTCTGAATTCTGATCCTTTAACTCCTGAAAAAGCATCTCTTCTCCAAACCTGAGGACTTCATTTCCACTATCCTTCTCTTTTTTACCAAGAATTCCAAAATCAATCCCTGCCTTTTCAAGTATAATGGATGTACACCTTGCTATTTCCTGCATACCATCATCATATGAAGTAATACTGTCCACAAAAAAGAGGGTGTCTGCGTTACTCTTCTTGGATGAGAGGTCCTTGATTTTATGATTTTCTTTAAACGCTTTATCCTCGGCCCAGTCTGCTCTCTTTTTTTCCATCTTACCGTAAGGATTGCCTCTTTTTTCAAGGGCTTTTAAAGGTTTCTGCAAAGATTGCGGCACCATCCCCTCGTCAACCATACCACGACGTAAATCAACCATTTTATCAATATATTCAATTCCAAGCGGACACTCCTGCTCACAGGCACCACAGGTGGTGCAGGACCAGATCTCATCCTCTGTGTATATATCTTCCACCAGTAAACTGCTTTTATATATTTTTCCGGAAAGCGGATAGTTTTTAAATATTAAATCCCTTGCTTTAATAGTGATAAACCTTGGTGACAATGGCCTTTCCACTGCATTGGCAGGACACTGGTCCGAACATCTTCCACAATCTGCACATGAGTAAAAATCCAACATATGTTTCCAGGTAAAATCCTCCAGTTTTTTTACGCCAAATGATTCAAGATCATCCATTTCTTCATCTGAAACCCCGTACATGACGGGCTTGATATTGCCTTTTTTCACCCGCATGAAAAATACATTAAAAATAGAGGTGATGACATGGAAGTGTTTTCCAAGGGGTAAAAAGCAGAGGAAGAAAAAGAAAGTAATATCATGTACAAAATATGAAAATATATGGAGTCCCTGCAGGGTATTCTGTGAAGCTGATGAAAGCATTAACTTGAATATCCATACCAGTGACAAAGGGGCAAGAAAGTGTCCGTCTCCTGCCGCTCTGGATTCGCTGACAACCTGGGATGCTTCAAAAATACTTTCAGAAATCATCAGGACGGCAATAATGCCGAGAACAAAAACAGCTTCTGCTGTATGGTCATGACCGTATTTTTCAGGGACTGCATATCGTTCAGGTTTTAAAATTCCCCTTCTGACTGCAGCGATTATGCAGGCAACAAGTACAGCAGTGGCTGCATAATCCTTGAAAAATATATATATACTCCCGAGATTACCACCAAATCCTGGAAGGACAAACCCATCGGAAAAGCCAATAATCACAAGGGAGATGGACCGTATGGAGAGAACCAAAAATCCAAAGAAAATAATTATATGAAGGACACCAGCCGTCATATATCTCGGCTGTCTCACCTGTCCCAGCCATACTATCATGAGATTTTTAATACGCTGGCCGACAGCATCCAACCTGTTGTCTGGATTTGCCCTTACAAGAGGAGCAAACCGTCTGGCCATTATATATGTAAAAAGTCCTACCCCGATCACAGGTATAATGAATGAAAATATCACTGAGGGAAATATCCCGAAAACTTTAAAACTTGCTGGACCAACGATTGAAGTCATACTTCCGTGCCTCCCAATTTTTTCTTACCCTATCAATACAAATAAAATATCAAAATTTAATAATAAACATGAATGAATCCGTCAAGAAAAAAGCCATATTTACTAAGTATATGCCATTCATCTGCTGGATACGGACACTATTTAGTATCCTTAACACCTGTAAGATAGAGTTCCACAAGGGGATCAGCCATTGAAACCAGATCATACCTGCCGCCGGCAGATACCCAGGTATTGATGACACCTTCTACTGCACCCAGGATAAACCGTTTGACAAGACCCACAAAAAGATCCTGGCGCATGCTTCCCTCCGTCTGCCCCTGTTCAATAATATCAGACAGCAGGTTCAGATACATTTTGGATATATCTTTTATCTGGCGCTCGATATCTCTTAAATACCTGACCTCTGACTGAAAAATAGTTGCCATATTTTTATCATTCTGGAATTCTGTAAGGTGACACCTGATCAGATACCGCAGTTTTTCTTCTGCATTTTCACCTTTTTTTACAGCAGAATACATTTTATTAAACACCACATCTGTTTTAAAATTAACAAACTGATAGAGGATATCCTCTTTATTCTTAAAATATAGGTAGAGTGTCCCATCTGCAACTCCAGCTCTTTCTGCTATCAAAGATATCGTTGCTCTGTGAAATCCATATTCTGCAAAAACAGCTCCGGCACTTTTCAAAATTTTATTATACTTTTCTGATTTATTTTTTTGTAAATCTGATCTATTTTTTGGCAAACCCTGTATCCCTCTTCATGTTATAAATGAATAATAATTCATTATTTAACTAAAGTATTTTACAAATGTCAAGCGGTTAATAATAATTAAATATTTACTTTATATAAAAATTTAACAATATGTTTCAATTAGTTATAATAAAAAAAATATTTTAAATTACAATGATTTATATTTTACCCCAAATAAAAAACCATGAATGACAACTCATTCATCAAAAATTCTTGATTTTAGATAATTTTCATGTAACAATGCATTCCGTTATATAAAAGCGTAACTATACAGTTTTAACTCTTTAATTTTTAATGGATGGTAACATATCAGATCTGCCACATGGTAGTTCACTAAATATTAAACAATCCAGGGAGGACCCCATGACGAAACCGTTGAAATACTCTTCAGAATTTAAAAATGCAATTGACCTTGGCAGGCCGCCTAACATAAAAAAACTTTTCCCAAATTCAAAAGCGCTTCTTGTCAGCGGAAAATATATAGACCAGGCCATGCTGATCAAAGGCAGGTGCATGACCATCGCCGCCAATGGCCGAAACTCTTTTGCCATCCGAGGGGCCCTTGCGGCAGCACAACGAGCCAATGCAGCAATTATTATTGAGATTGCAAGATCAGAAGGCGGCACCAATGCATACTGCTCAGTCAACCTGTGGAATATTGCAAGACAGACAGATGCTTTTATGAACGAGCTTGGTATAACGATCCCCGTTGCAATTCATGCAGATCATTTTGGTATTAAAACACCTGAAGAAATAGAGCTTGCAAAACCGGAAATTCAATCTCTGTTTGATGCCGGTATTACATCCATTGCTGTGGATGCTTCCCATATGCCGGATGACCAGAACCTGCTTGCAAACCTTGAGCTGTACAGATATATTCCAGAGTGGGCAGGCCTTGAAACTGAAATTGGAGAGATCAAGGGAGAACTGGGTCTCTCAACAGAGGAAGAGGCATTGTTTCTTATCCAGGGGCTTAACGCACATGATATTTTCCCCAACTGGATCGCTCTGAATAATGGGACAACCCATGGAATTGAAGCAAGTGACACGGGAATCAATGTTGAACTGACTTCACAAATCCATGAAGCCCTTGTAAAATACAATATTTCAGGCGCACAGCATGGGACTTCTGGTAACAATTCACAAAGACTTCGTGACATCGCATCAAAAACGAAGACTACCAAAGCCAATGTTGCAACAGCACTACAGATGATTTCATGGGGTTTGAAAGTCAATGATTATGGAAATGCAATCCTTGAAAATGGTGAGTTTATAAAACAGAAAGGAAAAGGTGTTTCAGAAAAATTATGGGAAGAGATGCTGGACTTTGCAAAAGAGAACCATTTAAAGGGTGGTAATTTTAAAAAGCTGAATCTTCCATTTGAAAGCAGATGTCTGGCACAGCCCAAGAAAATTCGTGACCGGATGGTAAAGGATGTTGAAGAGTTTGTATTCAAACTTTTAACAGATGTATTTAATGCAAATGATACGGCATCCATAGTAATTGATGAGATTCTAAAAACCAGATCCCATGACCCGGGTCCAAAAGCAGTAAATATTGAAGAAAAAGAGGCGTGGACAGAGGAAAAAATAGTTGAGAAAGCCTCAAAAATCACCAGTGACAAAGGGCCTGATGGAGATTTTGATGATTAAAAAAACTTAATTAAAAAAAACTTAATTTTTAAATTTCTCAAGCCGATAATAAACTTTGAGGAAAAAAAAATATGCAGATACCGTCATACCAAATACAAAATGTTTTGAAAGTCTATTCAAGACAGCTGAGTCAGGGTAAATTACTGAGCAAAAATAAATTTGCCAACACAAACAAACTTTCTGCTGACAGTGTCACCCTCTCTTCCAAAGGTAAACGGCAGGTAATTGTTGAGAAAGTCGCTTCAAATATTGTGGAGAGGATCATCACTGAGGGTCCTAAAGAAAAAACCGAAGAGAAGATAACCAGCCAGATTGAAAAAGAGATTGGCAAAAAAATCAATTTTACTAAAGGAGAAAAGCAGTTCACATATACTAAAATTGATAAAAACAATCAAAAAATGACACACACCCTCTCTGTTGAAGATTCAAAATTTATTATCCAGAGAATGACTGAACTTGCAAGAAAAACTGCAGATAACAATATGGAGTCACAAGGAGGCCCAAACATATGAAAATATCAAACTCTACTCCCAGTTATATAAACCCGGCCTATGGAAATCAGGCAAACAATCAACTGAACCAAGGTTTAAAACCTCAAAAAAATGGTGATGAATACCCAACAGACAATATAAACCTCTCCAACCTTACAAAGGATCTTCAGAAAATATCCAAAGCCATGCAGACTGAACCCGTTGACAGGAATAAACATGTGAAGGATATCAAGGAACAGGTTGAATCCAATCAATATAATATAAATGCTGAAAACATTGCAGAAAAAATGGTGGACGCTCAAGTACATAAAATAATCTGATAGAAATATTTACCCGGCATTTTTTTCTTCTCTCTCTCTTCTTTTTACACAAAATTCCTGAATCACTTGATTTCAATGCCTTTTTTCAATGGCATATATATTGCTTTATAATCTTGTAATCATTGAAGAGAGGATAATAAAAATATATCAACAGAACAGATTATTTAAACAACCTGATTATTAGACAGATAAAAGGAGATAATTTTGGATGAAATAGACCAGATAACCCAGGCAGCTCAATCCATTGCTGCTCCAAATACCAGGGGTTACAAAGACAAAAAGCCAGACACATTTGAAAATGCACTGAGTAAAGCCATAGATGAGACAGAGGACTCTAAAATGGAACATATGTCTGCAAATGGTTTAACAGAGATTACTTCAAACAGTATCGATATTGTCAGCTCATCTGATATAATTTCAGATCAGACCGACAAACTGCTTGGCATGCTGGATTTATATTCATCAAAGCTGGTTGACCCGGATATCCCCCTGAAAAATATAGCTCCGGTATTAGAGGAGATAAACGACACCGCCGGCAACCTGTTAAAAGAGACACAGAGTCTTGAAAATATTGATACGGATTTAAGAAAAATTGCGAAACAAACCATTGTTTCAGCCCAGACAGAATACCTTAAATTTCAAAGGGGAGACTATCTTTCATAGGATTGTTTTGCCCTGATCCAGAACAGATCTTTTTGATCCCTTGAAAGATCTGCAAGTTTAATTTCTTTATTTTTTAACTCCTTCTCCATCAATCGGAATCGACCCTCAAATTTTGCAGTAGCGCTGGCAAGAGCGGTTTCAGGATGAAATTGTGCAGCTCGTGCCACATTGACCAGCGCAAACAGAATGTCTCCAAATTCCATGGATGCCTCCTCTTGATTTCCCGATTCCAGCGCTGATTCAAATTCTCTGATCTCATCTTTTACACTGCTAAGTATCCCATGAATATTATCCCAGTCAAACCCCTCTTTGACTGCATTTTTTGATACGTTTAAAGCACGCATCAGTGAAGGCATCCCTTTTTGAACACTGTCAAGCGCAGAGATTCTTTTCTCGCCGTTATTCTTTTTC
>CAYZCC010000100.1:0-8143 GCA_964476805.1 uncultured Desulfobacula sp. | reverse complement strand
AATGAAGTGATACGTCGGTATGATTTCATGATAATTCTCTCCTGTATTATAAAAATTACTTTTTAATACTTTTTAATACTTTTTAATACTTTTTAATACTTTTTAATAATTATTAATAATTAAAGCAAAGGGTGTGCCAGATTTTAAAATATTTATAACCATTCGAGTTTATTAATAAAAATTTAACCACACAGAACGTATATGTTTTTTGTATGGATATTTTAGATACAGGCTGAGTATTAACCTGTATAAAAAATATACACTTGCAAAAAAATCAAGATTAAGCAGGGTGTCAAATCAACTTTGTTGGATATCATTTCTTCCAAAGCCACGTTAATTCCTGTATTCTCTTTTGGGTGGGTCATTTTCTTCTTCTCCTTTTAAAAGGTTGTGGTGACCTAAGGATTAAAGGTTTGACCCACTTTTTTCAACATGTTTACAACGGACTGCCCATGGATTTTTTTGCAGGTCCATGGCAGTCCTTAAGTTCATGTTTATTCCCTGGATTTCCTAATAGCTGCAAGAATCTTATCCGGAGTCAGGGGAAAAGAGTCCATATGAACACCAATGGCATTGCTGACAGCAGCACTGTACCCCTGGGCCGCTGACATGGCAATGGACATGGCAGCCTCTTTTGCACCATAGGGGCCTTTGGGATCAATGGATTCCACAATAATATTATTGATTTCTGGCATATCACAGGCAAGGGGCAGTTTATAATCAAGCATGGTTGGATTGACACACCTGCCTTCATGCCATTCATGGTATTCTGTGAGCATACCGCCTTGGCCGCCCATGGCAATGGCGCCTTCAAACTGACCTTCAATTACCAGAGGATTCAAGGCATATCCCACATCCTGGGCAGCCGTTGCTTCAAGTACCTCAACCTGGCCGGTATCCTTGTCCACCTTGACTTCCACAACGGTGGTGCCAAAGGAGAAGGCTTCACACATCTGACCATAGGGGTTGGATACCCATTCACGTTTCATGTCCACTTTTGGCCAGTATCCGCCTTCAGCATTAACAGAATTAAAATTCAGAAGGCTGATTCTAACCACTTTTTTAATGGGAATGGATTTTTCAGGATCATCCTTTACAAAGATAAGACGGTTTTTTGCCGCCAGTTTGTCAGGTTCAACTTTTAATACTTTTGAGGCCACTTCAAATAGTTTTTTCCTGCAGTTTGCAGCCGCCAGTTTCACAGCATGGCCGCCCACAAAGGTGGACACCTGGGAGTATGATCCAGGATCAGAAGATGTGGTTTCAGTATCTGCTGAAACCAGATGGATATCTTCAGGCAGAAGTCCTAGTTCTTCCGAGGCAATCTGTACCAGCATGTTGTCATTGCCCTGACCATTGTCCACAACTCCGGACATGACGGTTGCTTCGCCATCTTCATTAAACTTGATAAAGCTCTGGGAACCGCCCCTGATACCCATGGGAAATCCTGTCTGGACAGAGTTGGTTCCGATTCCAATCCCATGGAAAGAAGGCAGTTTTCCCCATTTTTCTTTAAACTTTGATTTTTCCACCGCTTTGTTAATGGTTTCATCCATGGCACACGAGCCAACATATGATTTTGTATTGGTGTACTCCCCTGGCTGTCTTGAATTTCTCAATCTCATCTCCACAGGGTCTATGCCGAGATGTTCTGCAATCATGTCAAGCTGGGTGTCAATACCACAGGCAAAACTCCGGCCATGAACCCTTATCATACCGCGTATGGGCTTGTTGGTGTAAACTCTGTATCCATTGTAACGGACACTTCCGATCCTGTAGGCCTGCTCCATGGAGAGAAAGGGAACGGTTGTGGCAATGGGTCCTGTGCTGGAGTAGGCACCGCCGTCCATATAGCATGTGGTTTCCCTTGCAAGGACCTGTCCGTTTTCATCCACACCTGTTTTATGTGTCGTGATCATGGCATGACCCTGGCGGGTGCCAATGGTGTTTTCTTCCCTGGTAAATACAATTTTAACAGGGGCACTGGTTTTTTTTGCAAGCAGCGCACAGATATAGTCAGCCGGGCATATTTCAGATCTTCCGCCAAAGGCACCGCCAATGGCAATTTTTTTTACTTTAACCTTGTGGAGGGGGATTTTAAATGAGTTGGAGAGCGGTTTGGATTTCATATGGGGTCCGCCATTGGGACACCATACGTTAAGATTGTCTTCATGGTCAAAGTGTGCCACAACTGCATATGGCTCAGCGTGAAAATAGGATTCTTCCGGTGCCACAAAGGTATCTTCTCTGATATAGTGGGCTTTTTTAAAATCTTCATCCACATTTCCAGTATCAATGCTGACATGGACATTGATGTTGTTGGGAAAATCTTCATGGATAAGTTCACTTTCCGATGCCATGGCATCCATGGGCTCAAAGACAGCCGGCAGCTCTTCATACTCAACTTCAATAAGGTCAAGGGCTTTGAGTGCAGTCTCTTCATCTACAGCAGCGACGCCTGCCACTTCATCTCCAATATACCGGGTCTTGTCTGTCTGGATAAACTGCTGATCCCGGGTGTAGGGAAAGACCCCCCACTTTACGCCTTCAGTATCTTTGCCTGTCACAACCGCTTCTACACCGGAAAGTGCCTCTGCCTTTGACGTGTCTATATTAAGAATCCTGGCATGGGCATAGGGGCATCTTTTAATTTTGCCGACAAGCATGCCAGGCAGTTTCAGATCTGCTGTATATAGTGCCTTTCCCATAACCTTTGCCCTGGAATCAACCCGGGGCATTCTTTTTCCGATAATGGTATAGTCAGACATATATCACTCCTTAGTTTTATTCTCTTTTTTACAGTCTGGGCAGTTGTCCCGGGGAGTGCCTGCATGTACAACTGCTTGAACTATTTTTGAATATCCGGTACACCTGCATATGTTGCCTGCAAGTGCTTTTTGCACAGATTTTTTGTCAGGTGCAGGATTGTTATTCAGCAGTGTATCTGCTGACATGAGCATGCCAGGGGTACAGAATCCGCACTGGACAGCGCCGTGATCAACAAAGGATTGCTGCAGGTCTGATAATTCATCTCCATTGGCAAGCCCCTCCACAGTTTTGATTTCAGTGTCTGCAGCTTCCATGGCAAGGGTCAGACAGGAACGGACAGGATTGCCATCCCTCTGAATGATGCATGATCCACAGACTCCTTCACCGCAGCTCTCCTTGGATCCTGTAAGATCAAGGTCATCTCGCAATACTTCAAGGAGTGTATCATTGGGATGCACCATGAGTTCATGGCGTTTCCCATTTATATTCAAGGTCATTTGCAGTTTTTCCATTTTTAATCTCTTAATTTAACCTCTTAATTTAATCTCTTAATTTAATCTCTTAATTTAACTTCTTAAGTTCGACGTAAGTTTTTTAGCGGGCTTCTTTGAGTGCCTTAAAAACCATCACTTCAACCATGGCGCACCTGTATTCAAGGGTGGAACCGACATTATGCACGGCAAATGCAGCCGCACTCTCTCTGGCAGCAGTGGCCGCTTTTTTATAGGCATCCGTGTCGTTAAATTTTTTCCCCTTTAATTTTGATGCAGCATATTTAAGCATTAAAGGTGTTCTGCCCATGGCGCCCACAACAATGTGTGCTTCTTCTATCTGATGGGTATCAGAACTTTCAGGTTTTAAAAGCACACCCGCACATACAATGGGGTAATCAATTGCAGAACGGTATGCAAGGCGCTGATAAGCACTTTTTGTTTTGAGTTTCAAGATGGTAATCTCAGTTAAAACTTCATCAGGCTCGATGGCAAAGGGCATGATGCCGTCGGTCAGATAAAAGTCGGTCAGTTTCACCTCTCTTTTCCCCTCTTTTTTTGAAAGCGTGAGGGTGGCGCCAACTGCCATGAGAGCGGTGCCTCCATCAGACTGGCAGGTGGAGGTGCATCGGGCTGCCTCTTCTCTTGCATAACAGATTTTCCCGCCGTCTTTGTGGCAGGCCTGTCTGCCTGACCGGTAAAAATCAGACTGGTTGTAGTGGTGGCATCTGTTATCCTGAAGTATGTTGCCGCCGATTGTTCCGGTGAAATGCTGGATGGAGACAGCACCCATTTTTTTACACGCCTGGGAAAGTGCGTTCGCATGTTTTTGAATTGCGCTGGAAGCTATAATGTCTGCGATGGGTGTTCTGGCGCCGATTTTAAGGCGGTCAGCCTCATCTTTAATATAAGAGAGCGAATCCAGCGCTTTAAGGCTTACAAGATATTTTGGCGCAAGCAGCCCTTTTTTCATTCTCACCAGAAGGTCCGTACCGCCGGCAAGGATTTTTGCATCATCTTTATGCTCAGCAAGCATATCCAGCAGCGGGTCAAGATTTTCCGGTTTTAAATATTCAAACCTTGGTAATCTCACTTTTTTTCTCCTTTTTTCTCTTTTAATGCAGCCAGAACTTTTTCAGGTGTAATGGGAAGATCTTTAATCCTGACACCCACCGCATCATAGATTGCATTGGCTACAGCAGGCGCTGTTGGAACACATCCGGGTTCGCCGATGCCTTTGGCACCGAACGGGCCGTCCTTATCAATGGTCTCAATAACCGGCGCCTTGATTTTTACAGCATCTTTGGCTGTAAAAAGTTTATAATCACGGAAGTTTGCATTCATGTTTTTTCCGTCCTGAGTTGTCACCTCTTCTGTCAGTGCATATCCAAGTCCCATGACAACACCCCCGTATACCTGTCCTTTAAGCAGCAGCGGGTTGATGGCACGGCCGATATCATGGGCTGCAATATAGTCAAGAATTTTTACCTTTCCGGTCTCTTCATCCACCTTTACCTTGACCCCGTGGGTACCAAAGGAGTAGGTCATTGACATATTGCCCTTAAGTTCCTTGCCCATGTTTCTGTTGTCAGGATCATAAAAATTCTCTGCCATAAGCATGGTGCCGTTTGGCGTAAAATGGGCTTTTCTTAAAAGTTTTCCGATGGGTATGTTCTTTTCAGGATCGCCTGGTAAAAATACATGGCCGTCTTTTAACGCAATGTCTCTGGCCGGGGCATCCAGGATTTTTGATGCAAACTCCTGAATTTTTTTCTTAACTTTTTTTGCCGCACCCAGGGCGGCATTACCTGCAACAAATGTGCTCCGGCTTGCATGGGCACCCACATCCCAGGGGCATACATCACTGTCAGTATGCACCACATTGATATCTTCAAAAAGAAGTCCCAACTCTTCTGCCACAATCTGGGCGGTAATATTGTCAAGTCCCTGTCCCATATCAGTCCCACCGGTAAAGATATCCACTTTACCGTAGTCATCCATTTTTAAAATAGCGCCGCATCCGTCAGAACCGTAAATCCTTGCGCCGCCGCCCACATGAATCAGTGAAGCAACCCCTGTCCCCACTCCTTTTTCCCTGAAAGTGTCAGATTTCAGCTCTTTTTCAACCACATCAATACACTCGTCAAGGCCGCATGTGGTTATTTTCAAGCCCTGAGGAGTCACATCGCCGGATTGATTTTTATTTATTTTTCTGAATTCAATACGGTCAATACCCGCCTTTTCAGCCAGCATATCAATGCTGCTTTCAATGGCAAAGGTTGCCTGGGGATTGCCATAACCTCTCATGGCCTGGGCATAGGTGTTATTTGTATATACACATTTGGCTTCATATCTTACATTTTCAACACGGTAAAGTGAGCTTATGGGCATCAGCATCACCGAAGGCGTAGTCGCTCCCCATGAAGTATGTGCACCATTGTCCAATACCATCCGGATGTCCCTGAATGTCAGTTTACCGTTTTTGTCACACCCCTGCTTGATATAAGTAACAGTGGGCTGTCTTGTAGAGGTGGCCTTAAACTCCTCCTCCCGGTCAAACATTATTTTTACAGGTTTTTTGCATTTATGCGCCAGAAGGATGGCAATATGCTCATATGCATAGGTGTCCAGTTTGCTTCCAAAGCCGCCGCCGATAATCGGTTTTATCACTCGGACTCTTTTGTTTTTCAACCCCATGGCATTTAAGGAGTCAAGAAAATCCTTGTGAGCCAGGGAGGGTATCTGGGTGTTGGTATGTATTGTAAGATTGTCAGCAGCATCAAAGAGAGCGATTGCACCGCTTGTTCCCATACAGCAGTGGGTCACCCATGTGGTTGTAAATCTCTCTTCCACGACAAAATCTGATTCGTTCTGTGCTTTTTCCACATCACCGTAATGAACTTTCCACGGCATTTTCAATACATTGGATTTGAGGTGTTCATGAACCAGGGGCGAATCCTTTTCCATGGCTTTTTCAGGATCAAAAATACCTTGACGCTCTTGATATTGAATTTCAATCAGATCCAGAGCTTTTTTGGCAATTTCAGGACGGATAGCTGCCACAGCAGCCACCTCATCTCTAAAAGAGCGGACCCTCCCTTTTTTTACAGGAGGATTATCCTTGATAAATCCCATCTTCATCTTCTCTGGCACATCTTCGCCTGTAAGGACTGCATGGACACCTGCCAGAGCTTCGGCCTTTGATGTGTCAATCTTTATAATATCTGCACTGGCATATTTACTGTATAAAATCTTTCCATAAAGCATGCCAGGCAGTTTTATATCCTGGATATACTCTGCTCTGCCCATGGCTTTCTGAGCGGCATCTATTTTGGGAATGGGTTTCCCCACCACCCTCAATTCACTATTCTGGCTATTTGCGACTTTTGGGTGATCCATTTTCTTCTCCCTTATCTTCTGCAGCAAGCTCTTTTGCAGCTTCTACTGAATCAAAAATCTGAATATAACCTGTGCATCTGCAAATATTGCCGGCAAGGGCATGCTGGATCTCTTCTCTGTCAGCTTCAGGATTTTCATCCAGCAGAGCTTTGGAAGACATGATCATTCCAGGAGAACAGAATCCGCACTGTATGCCGCCATTCTCCACAAAAGACTTCTGCAGAGGATGCAGGGTGTCAACATCTGAAGCCAGACCTTCAATGGTTTCAATTTCCTTGTCATCGACGTCAACTGCAAGATAGAGACAGGAGTTTACAGCAAGTTTATCAACGATCACAGTGCAGGCACCGCACTCGCCATTACCACAGCCTTCCTTGGTTCCAATCAGACCCATCTCTTCTCTTAAAAGGTGTGACACGGTCCAGTGATCTTTAATATCGTAAGAAATTTTATCACCATTCAGTATAAAAGATATTTTTGTTGTCATGGTTTAATTTCTCCTCAAGAGTGGTTCTTTATCATATCAATACATTTAAGGCCCATCCGTCTGACCTGGACCCTTATCATCTCTCCCCTGTGCCAGGCTTTGCCCCTGACCGAATCTCTTACCTTGGATTCATCCGCTGCAATCAATCCTGCCCTGGCAAGAGTCTCTTCATTGATTTTTTGTCCTTCAAGGGATTTTTCTGCCTCATATGCTCTTATTGGCGTGGGCGCTGCAACGCCAAGGACAACTCTTGCTTTTGTACATGTTTCAAGGTCATCATCAAGTGTTAAAAGAACGCCAATTCCGATAAGGGGCAGTTCCATGGCAGCTCTTCTGCCAAATTTAATATAAGCGCTTCCTGTATTTGCATCCTGGGGTGGAATGGTAATTTTTTTAAGAATCTCACCCGGTTTTAAAACCGTAACATAGGGTTTGATAAAAAGATCCCTGACCTCAACAGAGCGCTCTCCTCCAGGGCCATGCAGAAGCGCCACACCATCAAGGGCAATCATGGGAACAGCACCGTCAGCAGATGGTACCGCATTAATAAGGTTGCCGCCGATTGTCCCCACATTTCTCACCTGCTGGGAACCGATATGGGAGACGGCATCGTAAATAATCGGATAACTGTTTTTGATCATTAAAGATTTTTCCAATACCGCATGGGTGACCAGCGCCCCTATGGAGAGTTCTTGTGTTGCTTTATTTTTATGGAGCTCACTCAGCTTTTCAATTTTTTTAAGGGAAATCAGAAAGTCCGGCTCCATCCATCCATCCTTAACCTTGACAATGACATCTGTTCCGCCGGCAATAAATTTTGAAGTTTCGCTGTGCTGCCTGTAAAAAGAGAGTGCCTCTTCAACGCTTGTGGGAGACAGGTACTTAAATTCTTTCATGTATTATCCTTGATGGTCTCGTAAAAAGTCAAAAATGGCAAAGTTACTATATATAATTTCAGTATGTTACGACCCAAAAATTGCCAAAATCGGACTTTTTA
>CAYZCC010000099.1:8021-8269 GCA_964476805.1 uncultured Desulfobacula sp. | reverse complement strand
AGGAGGAATCGTACATGGGAGAGATTGTTAAATATCTTTTTAGAAATTATCCTGACCCGGTTGTTGCAATTTTTCCAAAACATAGAAAGAGAGTAGAATATTTAATACAGCAGCTTGAAAAGCTTAAAAAAGAACTTGGATTCAATTTAAAGATAAGATCCAGGATAAATGCCGGGACAAATTCTCATGTCAGAAACAAAACTATTATTTTGTGGGATACCATCGGAGAACTTAAATTTGCCTATTCA
>CAYZCC010000099.1:0-8011 GCA_964476805.1 uncultured Desulfobacula sp. | reverse complement strand
TTGCTGTCACAGCGTTTGTGGGTGGAAGTCTTGCACCCCTTGGCGGGCAGAATTTTTTAGAACCCCTGGCATATGGAGTAAAAACAGTAACGGGTCCCTATCTGAACTCTTTTAAATGGGTGGGCAGGGAGGTATTTGAATCACAACTTGTTTTTAAAGCCCAGAATGTACAGGAGGTTGGTAAATTTATGGTAAAAACCCTGAAAAATCCTCCTGATAGAGCAGAGCTTGGGAAAAAAGGTGCCATGTTTATTAAAAAAAATCAGGGAGGTGCTGATATGGCTGTTAAATTAATAAAGGGAGCTCTTTTATGACAATCGCAATCATTCCATCCAGGTTAGGATCCACCCGATTTAAGGGGAAACCTTTAGCCCTTATAAGCGGGAAACCAATGATCCAAAGGGTATATGAGCAGGCTGCAAAATCTGACAACATTAACAGGGTTGTTGTGGCAACAGATGACCAGCAGATATTTGATATGGTAGAAAGTTTTAATGCCCAGGCTGTTATGACCGCTTCTGATTTAAGATCCGGCACAGACAGAGTGGCCCAGGCCGCTGATGTTCTTGGCATTAAAGATGATGAAATCATTGTGAATATACAGGGGGATCAGCCGGTATTTAATTCAAAAGTTCTGGATAAGCTGGTTTTACCCTTTGAAAAAGAGGGAAATATTGAAATGGCGACCCTTGCGTGCAAAATAGAGGATAAAAGCCAGGTGCGTGATCCAAAACATGTAAAAGTAGTATTTGATAAAAACTTTTTTGCAATCTATTTTTCCAGAGCGCAGATCCCTTTTCCAAGAGATAGAGATACCCATGTGAAATATTACAAACATCTTGGTTTTTATGCATATAAAAAAAGTTTTTTAGAAAAAATTGCAAATTTTGATTCAGGTGAGTATGAGAGAATTGAAAAACTGGAACAGCTGAGGGTTTTAGAAGCAGGATATAAAATAAAGGTATCCATAACCAGAGATGATGCACCCGGTGTGGATATACCCTCTGATATAAAAAAAGTTGAAGCGTATCTGAAAAAAAACGGATACATAGATTTAAATGTTCAATAAAAAATATAGGTCATATGACTTTTGTTCCCGTATTGAGTTAGACTCTGATGCCCTTGATCGCCTCATCTCACTTTTTATATCAAAAAAGATAGAAAAACCCAACACAGTGCTTGCAGGCAGAAACGTTCCTATACAGACAGATATTGATGGATTTGGCCCTGTGGTAGTCAAACACTATACAAGGGGTGGTTTAATTTCTTACTTTAATAAGCAAAGATATTTTTTTGTAAAAAAAACAAGAGGTGAGCTCGAATTTGAGTTTCTGGAGTCCGCACGGAAAGCCGGTGTAAATGCTCCAAAACCCTTTGCCTATGCAAGTTACGGCGGCCTGTTTTACAAGGCATGGCTTATAACAGAAAAAATTGAAAATGCGCAGAATTTTGTTGAGTTCTGTTTGAAAGATGAAGACATTTTGAAAGATGAAGACAAAGCCCTGGAACTTCTGCCGGCAATTTGTGACAATATCAATCGATTAATCACAGCGTCAATATTTCATAGAGATCTGCATCCCGGCAATATTGTTATTGGTGATTCTGACAGAGTTTTTATCCTTGATTTTGATAAGGCATTTTACTATTCAGGAGATAGAGAAAAGCTTAAAAAAAAATACAGGCATCGATGGCAAAGAGCAGTTAAAAAATATAGATTTTCTGATAAATTGGCAGATTTACAACTATAGCAGGTGTAATGAAAATATTGATCATAAAATTGGGGGCATTGGGAGATATTATTAACACATTTCCTTTGGCAGTTACTGTTAAAAAGCAGTTAAATGCACAGATTCACTGGCTTGCAGCACCATTAGGTTATTCCCTTGTAAATGCGCATGAATCTGTTGATAGAACCATCCTTTTTAATAAACTGGAACTGTTCAAATCTTTGAGAGAGGCTGTAAAACAGATCAGGCAGACAGAGTATGATATCGTGCTTGATCTGCAAAGACTTTTTAAATCAGCTTTGTTTGCAATGGCTGCCAGGGGAAATAGGAAAATCGGATTTGACAGGAGAAGATGCAAGGAGATGTCTTGGATTTTTCCCTTTGAGAGGATTGAAGCATGTGATCCTGGTAACCATATGCTGACCCAGTATATGGAGTTTGCTACACATCTTGGAATTGATCCTTTTGAACCCGGGAAGGTTACATGGAATATACCTTGGCAGGGGCAGGAGTTTTCAGGTCTTGGGAGTGATAAATATATTATACTCAATATTGGGGCTTCCAAACCTGCAAATAGGTGGAACCCCGGATATTTTGCCCAGCTTGCAGATATGATAGATAAAAAAACTAGTTGCCGGATTGTCATTACAGGTAGTTTTGAGGATCAAACAGTAGCGCAGACAATTAAAGAGAGGGCTGGCTGTAAAATAGCAGATCTGACCGGTAAGACATCATTGAAAGCGCTTGTGTCAATTATTGATAATGCTGAATGTGTGATTAGTTGTGATACCGGTCCCATGCACCTTGCAGCTGCATTGCAGACCAATCTTATTGCACTTTTTGGCCCGTCAGACCCTGGGCGAACAGGCCCTTTCAGGGGCGTTGTGATTCAAAAAAAAACAGCCTGTACACCATGTAATCAAAAAACGTGTAAAAAACCAGTTTGTATGGAAAATATAAAACCAGAACATGTAATGGAAGAAATTTTAAAAGTGTTATAAAATTATGCCGGGAAAAAAATTCGACAATATTATATATCATGGCATAGCAGTTTTTATGTCTCTTCTTGGAAGAATCCCGGAGTCTGCAGGAAATAGAGCAGGTGATATTCTTGGAACAGTGTGGTTCTTGTCTGATAAAAAACATAGAAAAATGACTCTAAACAATATAAAGAATGCCTATGAAGACGAAAAAAGTGATGTCCAGATAAAAGTGCTGGCACGCAGTGTATTTAAGAACATCGCCAGGAATCTGTTTGAACACACAAGATTCCATAGAGGGGTGGATCCTGAGAATTTTTCCAGGTTTTTTACCATTAAAGGGCTGGATAATCTTCATTCGGCCCATGCCGAAGGGAAAGGGGTGTTATGCTATTCATGCCATCTTGGAAACTGGGAACTGCTTCCAGTGCTTTCATATATAACGGGGATTAGATGTTCTGTTGTTTATCAAACCGTTGAATTTGCTCCGATGAATAGATATATCAATGAAAAACGCGCCTATGCAGGTCTTGTTGATATGATTCCTCTGCATAGTGCGCTTCATGCAGTGAAGAGATGCCTTGGAAAAGGAGAGATTGCAGGGCTTCTTGTTGATCAGAATGTAAGAAAACGGCACCAGGGTGTTTTTATAAATTTTTTCAACCGAAAAGCGTGTGTACATAAGGGATTTGTAAAACTTGCAATTTCGACAAAAGCGCCTGTGGTCCCTGTTTTTACTTATAGAGACAGAGGGAAAAATTATATTGAAATCCTCCCCAAGGTTCCTCTGATTCAAACCGGAGATGAGCAGAAAGATATTCTTGATAATACGCAGGGTTACCACTCCATCATAGAAAAATATATTAGAAAATATCCTGACCAGTGGTTCTGGCTTCATAACAAATGGAAAACAAGACCTCTTGAAGAGTTAGGGTAACGCTTTATGAAAATACTTCTGGTTCAGCTGAGTTTTCTTGGGGATACAATATTATCTACCCCAGTTATTGCCGGTTTGAGATTAATCTATCCAGATTCAGAACTATCTGTTTTAACAACAAAAGTTGCTGCAGCTCTTTTTGCAGAGGATCCTTTGGTGGAAAAAGTTATTATTTATGATAAAAAAAATTCAGATAAAGGGATTGCAAAGTTGGTTCAAAAGGCTATGGAGATAAAGGATCAAAAATTTGATAAAGTCTACTCACTTCACAGGTCATATAGAACGGCTGTTCTGCTTTTTCTTTCCAGGATCAGGGAACGAGTGGGCTTTAGAGATGCAAATTTCAATTTTTTATATACAGATTCCAGACAAAAAAAGATGAACAGCCATGCAGCCGTTAGAAACCTCTCCCTTCTTTATGATGATTTTGAAAAATTTAATATATCAAAAGATGAGTTCAAATCTGATCTCAGACTTTTTGAGCCCTCGAAAGAAAATCTTTCCCAGAGAGTGAAAGATATTACCAGAGATTTTATTGTGATGGCGCCGGGCAGTGCCTGGAAGACAAAGCAGTGGCATTGGCAGGGATATCTGAAAGTAGCACAATATTACATGCAAAAGCATATTAAGATCATTCTAATCGGCGGCAGTGATGATATAGCAGCGTGCCGGCAGATATGTGAAAAGGCAGGAAATAGTGACCCGGTTGTGGATTTTTCAGGGCAGGTTTCTATTCCTGAAACAATGTATATTGTCAAAAATGCAAAGCTTTTGATTTGTAATGACAGCATGGTGCTGCACATGGCTTCAGCCTTTAAAACTACATGTGTGGCTGTGTTTTGTGCAACTTCACCGAAATTTGGATTTGGCCCGTGGCTCAATCCTGATGCAAAAGTTGTGGAGGATGAAAAACTTGACTGCAAACCCTGCAGGCCTCACGGCAGTAATCACTGCCCTGAAAAGACCCGGGCGTGTATGCAGTTTCCTGCCGGAAAAGTGATTCAGGCGTGTGAAGAGATATTGTAATATGAAAAGAAAACTCAAGCTGGCATTCTGCCTGTTTAAATATTCCCCCTTTGGAGGGCTTCAGGTGAATTTCATGAATATATCAAAGGAGTGTATCAAAAGGGGATATAAAATCGATGTGTTCACCATTTCATGGGAAGGTGAAAAACCTGAAGGCCTAAATATCACCCTCATTCCTGTTTCCGGTTTCAGTAATCATAAAAAATATCAATCCTTTGCAAAACATTTTAATGACCGCTATAATAAAAACCAGTATGATGCAGTTGTTGGATTTAATAGAATGCCGGGTCTTGATGTTTACTATGCAGCTGATGTCTTTTATGCTGTCAAGATGAAAGATCGCAGTGTTTTACATCGCATGACAAGTCGCTACAAAACTTTGATGGAACTGGAATACGCTGTTTTCAGGGAGGATGCTAAAACTCAAATTTTGCTGTTAACACCCAAAGAGAGACAGCTGTATATAGATTATTATAACACATCCAGAGATCGCTTCCACGTAATTCCGCCAGGTATTTCAAAGGATTGTATTCCCCCTGTAAACCATGCTCAGATTCGATTGGATAAACGAAATGAACTTGATATTGGCCAGGATATCACTGTAATTTTAATGATCTGCATAAATTTTAAGATAAAAGGAGTTGACCGGGCAATCAGAGCTTTATCATCTCTGCCTGAAAATGTTCTCTCCAAAACTGTTCTTCTTGTTGCAGGCAGTTATAAACCAAGGTTTTATAAAAGACTTGCTAAAAAAAAACGTGTGGAAAAACATGTCAGGTTTATCGGCGCCAGAAAAGATGTGCCAGCCCTTTTGGTGACCTCTGATCTTCTGATACACCCGGCCCGTATCGAAAATGCCGGAGCAGTGATTGTCGAAGCGCTGGCAGCCAATCTGCCGGTCATCACAACAGATATATGCGGCTATGGATTCCATGTGATATCAGCCAATGCAGGTAAAGTGATCCAATCTCCTTTTGTTCAGGGTGAACTTGATAAAGCATTGCTCTCTATACTGACATCAGAAAAGAAGAATCAGTGGCGCAAAAATGCTAAAAACTATATAGAAAAAACAGATGTTTTCAGCCGGGCGCAAAAAGTAGTTGATATTATTGAAAAGGTGTGTTCATGATTAATCTACCCAAAGAGTGGGGGGAATATTGGGAGAGTGAAGAGGATTTTTTTAAAGGATTGTTCAGCCTTGACGTAGGTACAATGCATATTGAACCTGAAACCCTTAGACTCTTTCTCATAGACCTGCATCGAGTACAGATCAGGAAATCAACACCATGGAAATGGCGGGTCAAAGATATTTCAGCGCTTCTTTTTTCAAGCATGGATACAGGCCTTTCAAAAGATGATTTGGCGCTGTTTGCAAAACACTATCACAGCACAACTGCTGAAAAATCAATGACTGAAAATAGAATTTTCTGGTGGCTTGTGAAAAGGCGTGCCACCAAGCTTTATAAAAAACAATTTAATATACTTCCGTCAGACCCGGATAGATTATATGGGTAGACTGGATATCAGTAAGATTGTCATTGGAAGAAAAAAATTCACCATTCCTTTTAAGATCCCTTTAGTCAATGCTGTCAAACCTTTACAGTGCAATAAACTGTTACGGTTTATTCCGGGAAGTCGGGCTGTCTTTTCCGGTCTATGGGGTGAAACCAGAGTCGTGGCAAAACTATTTTTTAAACCATTCAGGTATAAAAAACATGCGAAAAAAGAGATTACAGGAAATGAACTGTTAAAAAAAGCTTCAATTCCCACAAGTAGTATTTTATATTCTGGATTTTCTAAAGAACTTCAAAGTCATATCCTGATTTTTGAATTTATTGAAAGCTCAATAAACTTTGGAGAAATGGTTGCGTTTAATCCTCATGTTAAATCAGGAGACCTGAAAGACGCAGGCCTGCAAAAACTCACACAATCCCTGAAGGATACCCATGGAAAATACCTTACTCTGCTTGTAAAACTCATTGCGAAGATGCATCAAAACGGTTTAATTCATAACGATCTTCATCCGGGCAATTTTTTGTTAAAAGATGATACTATATATGTTTTGGATGGGGCTTCAATCAGACAGGCAAGTGCCACCAGACCTCTTCAAAAAAAAAACAGCCTTGAGAATTTATCCATACTGCTCTCACAGATCAATTTACAAGATAAACGTCTCTTCAATGAATTTGTAAGGGCATATGCAGGAAGTCGCAACTATCATAATGCAGATCAAGTGAAATATATTCTTGAGAAATTTATTGCAAAAAACCATAGGTTAAGGACAGCCAGATATTTAAAAAAAATTTACAGGAGTTCCACTCAAATTATATGTAGGAAATCATTTTCATCTTTTATGCTTTGCCACCGGGAGTATTATACGGCTGAAATGAAATCCTTTTTACAGAACCCTGACATTGCATTTCAAAATTCCGACACCAAGTTTTTAAAAACCGGGAATACAGAAACGCTTATCCTGCATAAAATTGATGGGGTTGAATTTGTGGTAAAGCGTTATAATATGAAAAATATACTTTATGCCTTGAGACGCGCTTTTAAAAAATCCCGAGCAGATATATCATGGTACAGTTCACATCTTCTTATAAGAAACAGAATCAATACGCCAAAACCAGCAGCCATAAAAGAGGTTAGATTCGGTCCTTTTAGAAATAAGGCATTTTTTATCTGTGAGTATATTAAAGGGGAGAGTGCCAGGCATCTTTTTAATGATGCAAAAGCAGATGATGTTAAAATCCCGGCTGAATCAGTTATAGATGGTTTTTATAAATTTAAATCTTCAATGATTAGTCACGGGGATATGAGAGCAACAAATATTATAATTAAAGATAATCTTTCTTTTTTTATAGATCTTGATTCCATGAAATGGCATAAAAGCAGGTTTGGGTTTGCCCGTGCCTGTAAAAAAGATATGAAAAGGTTCATGAAAAACTGGGAAAACAACCCTCAGATTTCTAAGTTGTTTAATAATTTACAACAGTAACAGAGAGAGAACTATTTTTTTAAAACAGTGGAAAAACCTTGAACCGCGGGCGTATGAAAATGAAAATCTGATCAAAAATGGAGATATACTTACAAAAGACTGGTTTGGTGATAAAGTCATCAGGTGTCCTGAACGAAACTTGACTTGACAGTGGTCGCAAATTCCCTGGGGTTATTTTTCCTTTTCCCCTCTATAAAGGTTTCCATTGGCGTCCGGCCTTTACATCGTCTGCCCTGATGAGTCCGTTCGTTGTTGTAACTACTCATGTATTCATCAAGATCCTTTTGCAATGTCTCCAATTCCTGGTACACCTTCTTTCGGAATGTGACCCGATAGAATTCAT
>CAYZCC010000098.1:2375-8376 GCA_964476805.1 uncultured Desulfobacula sp. | reverse complement strand
TCATCTCTTTGGCTTCCGGCACTGAAGAGGGTTCCAGCATGGGCAGGTTACCAAATTTAGCATAATACCTGTTATCCTGTTCATTCTGACTTGAAAACATGGAAGGGTCATCAGCAGAGAGGATCACCATTCCTCCTGTAACGCCGACATAAGCCAGAGTCATCAGAGGATCTGCCGCAACATTGAGACCGACATGCTTCATCATGCAGAAAGTACGAAGCCCAGAGTTGGCTGCAGCGGCTGCGACCTCCAATGCGACTTTCTCGTTGGTGCTGTATTCAAAGTAGAGATCTGATTCCTGGGACATCTGGAAAAGATTCAGAGATATTTCAGAGGATGGTGTGCCAGGATATGTAGTGGCAAATGCCACTCCTGCTTCCACTGCACCTCTTGCAATGGCTTCATTACCCAGGAGAATTATTTTTTCGCCTGGCGCGTCATTTAATAATTTGTGCATTCGTTCCCTTTTTTATTTTATCAAACGTCAGCATATTGCGCTGGTATGCCTTCTTTTCTAATCATTTTAGCGCCTTGTGAAAATCATAAGGCACAAACCTTGTTTCAACTGTATAGCGGTTTGAATCCCAAATAATATAAGTCGCTTCATTATAGCTGTCGCGTGGCTGGCCAACACTACCGGTATTTATAATATACCTCCTGGATTTTGCAAGAGAAAGTCTGCATTTATGCAACATTTCCTTTTTTAATACGCCACGATCAAGTCCATAGAGAGCCAGTTGATGGGTATGACCGACAAACGTAATCTTCTGTTTAAGCCTTTCCATTATATTGATTATTCTCAATCTTGATTCATCAAAAATATATCTTTCAATGCTATCAGGCGGCATGCCATGGACAAAGCGGCACCCAGGGAGATAATATCATCTATGGAGAGTTTTGATATATCCTCCATCACTGCCGTGAAAGCTTCCAGATTGCTGTGAATATCTGAAACAACGGCTATTCTCATAAAAATTGTTTTCCTTTGTTCGTTCAATCTTCCAGTCACCTGTTCTGCAGTCACCGGTCCAGACTTCTATACTGTATCGCTTCAGTAATATGATGCCTTTTTATCTCCAGACTCTTTTCAAGATCTGCAATGGTTCGTGCAACCCTGATGACTGAATGGCAGGCCCGGGCAGAAAAACCAAGGACATTGACTGCCTGTTCAAGAATTTTCTCACATTGCGAACCCAGCCTACAGAATGATTTCAGATGACGGCTCTGCATCTTTGCATTATAGAATACATCTGACTTCAAGAATCGTTTCTCCTGAATACTCCTGGCTCTTTTTACTCTTTTTCTTATTTCAAAAGAGCTTTCCCCTTTTATCTCCTGCGCACCTTTGAAATTCTCTGACAAGTCTTTATATTTTACTTTTGGCACTTCAATCTGAATATCAATCCTGTCAAGAAGCGGTCCTGAAATTTTTGAGCGGTATCTCTGAATTTGGGGCGGGGTGCAGGTACATTTTCCTGCGGGGTCTGACAGATATCCACATGGGCAGGGATTCATAGCAGCCACCAGCATAAATTGTGATGGATAAGTTGCTTTCATGCCTGCTCGTGCAATGGAGACTTCACCATCTTCAAGGGGCTGTCTTAAAACCTCCAGAACATGTTTTTTAAACTCCGGCAGTTCATCCAGGAACAATACACCATTGTGAGCAAGACTGATCTCTCCAGGCTTTGGTTTTGCGCCGCCGCCCACCAGACCTGCCTCAGAAATTGTATGGTGGGGAGATCGAAAGGGTCTTGACAAAGTATATGGAAATTTTTCCTGGAGCAGATCCATGACAGAGTAAATTTTTGTCACATCAATGGCTTCCTGAAAAGTCAATTTTGGCAGAATAGTTGCCAAACGTTTTGCAAGCATGCTTTTACCTGATCCGGGAGGGCCTGTCATAATCAGATGATGAAACCCGGCTGCAGCTATCTCCATGGCTCGCTTGGCGTGCTGCTGACCCATTACTTCAAAAAAATCCTCTTGATAAGCCATACGGGAGGAATCCATCTGTTTTACCCGATCTATTTTATAAGTTTCGATGTTTTTAAACCCTGTAAAAAAATCAACAATTTGAGACAGGCTGTTTACAGGCAGAACATCAATACCTTCCACCATGGCAGCCTCATCTGCATTTTCAGAAGGTATGATGATCCCTTTGTACCCCATCTGACTTGCGGTTAATGCATAAGAGAGGACCGCTTTTACAGGCTTTATTTTACCATTAAGAGAAAGCTCGCCAGAGATAATATACTCTTTTATTTTTCCCGGAGGTATGACCTCAGACGCTGCAAGAATACCTATTGCAATCGGCAGATCAAGTCCTGTTCCCTCCTTTTTAATATCAGCAGGAGCAAGATTTACCACAAGACGCTCCATGGGAAAAGTGTATCCGGAATTTTTAATGGCTGTCTTAACGCGCTCTTTGCTCTCTCTGATAGATATTTCCGGCAGGCCGACAATATTAAAAACCGGCAGCCCATAGGCAATATCCACTTCCACTTCCACAACGAACCCATCAATTCCTGTTAAAGAACATGAGTTTATTTTTGCAAGCAAATCCGCTCCTTTTTTTACAAGTTGATATATTGGGGAAAAAATCTCATTTGCTTTGTGTATTAAAATCAGATATATATAGCAAACAAATTTTTAAAATTTTAATAAACAAAAAAAATAATGACAAAATATTATTTACAGCAAACAATAGAACAGAAGGTGACTCTCTCCGGTACTGGCATGCATTCTGGAAAACAGACAAATCTACCATCCACCCGGCTCCTGAAAACCATGGTATTAAATTCAGAAGAGTGGATCTTCCTGGTACCCAGGATATTCCTGCCATCTTTAAAATGGTTGTGGATACAAGTCGTGCAACAGTTCTTGGAATCAATGGCAGTATTGTATCAACCATTGAACATTTAATGGCAAGTTTTGCAGGCCTTGGAATAGATAATGCCCTTGTGGAAGTCGATGATTATGAAATCCCAATCATGGATGGAAGTGCATGGATTTTCACCCAGCTCATTGAAAAAGCCGGCATCCAAAAACAGTCCGCACCCCGGCATTTTATAATTGTGAAAGAGCCGGTTCTGTTAGATCAGAGTGATAAATCAGTCGCCATATATCCGGACGATACATTTAAAATCACCTGCAACATTAATTTTAACCACCCTTTGATCGGCAAACAGAAAATTATATTTAACAGGGCAGACAAAAATTTTAGCAAAGAGATCAGTCGGGCCAGAACATTTGGCTTTGTCCAGGATTTTGAGCTGTTAAAAAAATTTTCCCTTGGCAGGGGGGGAAGCCTTGACAATGCCATTGTGATTGATAAAGATAGAATATTAAATAAAGAGGGGTTAAGATACCCTGATGAATTTGTCAGACATAAACTCCTGGACAGCCTTGGAGATTTTTCCCTCCTTGGCATGCCGATTCAGGGCCATATTGTCACACAGAAATCAGGACACGCCCTGAATCATTTGTTCATCAAAACGCTTTTGGATAAAAAGAGTACCTGGGAAACAGGACCGGCAGAAATATAAAATATTGTATCGCAAATGACAGGATGCTTATTTATAAAAAAGAAATCAAGTTGAAAATATCAATAGCCGTGATACTGTGCTTTTTGTTTCCTGCAACCGCATTGGCAGAAAACAACGCTGTAATTGAAAACATAAAACTTGCCAACACAAGGGATGATCTTTTAACCTACTTTGATGTTAAAAAAGCCTTTACCCCTAAAATAAACCAGGCCGTACTCAATGGAATTCCCACAACTTTTTCATTCTATGTTACCTTGTATAAAACTCAAGGATCATGGTTTGATAAAAAAATATCAGATATTCAATTCAAATCCACACTAAAATATCATTCGCTGAAAAAAAATTTTCTGTGTCAAGACCCTGGAAAGATGGCAGCCCGGTCACTGTGAAGACATTAAAGGAAGCCAGATCATTGATGACTGAGGTTGATAATTTAAAAATTCTGCCACTGGATCAACTGGTCAAAGGTGACAAGTATCAACTGAGGATCAAGGCAAAACTTGACAAAGTCACTCTGCCTCTGTCACTGCACTATGTTCTATTTTTTGTCTCTTTCTGGGATTTTGAAACCAACTGGTATTTAATTAATTTTACCTATTAGATTTAATTTATAATGCCTTAACTTTGCCAAAAATATCAAGATGGCTGAATCAAAACTTTCACAAGAAGAACAGGGCAGGAAAAATAAAAAGTGGTTTCTGATTTTTGTACTCCTGATCACAGTGGGAATCCTGACATTTATTGAAACCAGGATCACCATTTTCAGAGGAGATTTCCCCCTCTCCAGCACGATATTAATGTTTATTCTTATCAATACGAATCTGCTGCTGCTGCTTGCTCTGCTCTTACTTGTATTCAGGAATCTTGCAAAGCTCTATTATGAAAAAAAGAATAATATTTTTGGTTCAAAACTCAAAACCAGGATGATTACGATATTTATTATTCTTGCACTTCTGCCCACAACCGTTCTGTTCTTTTTTTCCATACACTTTATTTCAGCAAGTACGGCTTTCTGGTTTAATGCGCCTATTGAACAGACCTTAAACTCTTCACTGGCTGTCGGCCAAAAGCTTTATGAATATATTGAAGAGAAAAATGAATTTTTTGCCAAAAGAGCCGCCTTTCAGATTGAATCACGCAGTCTTCTCAAAAAGGCAAACCAGCAGGAACTGACACGATATACCCAGGTAATACAAAGAGCCTTTAACCGGCAGGCCGTAGAAATCTATACGCCGGATGCCAGACGTGTAAGCCTCTCTCTTTCAAATGAGATTGCCAACATACATTTTGGTCTTCTAACCAGCAGTGAATTGACAAACATCCCCAAAGGATTCTTGAGCAACACGATTTCAAAAAACCTCGAACAAGGCGAATTCTTAAGGACTATTTCAACCATCCCCTTTGGATCTGATCCTGGCAGGGCATCTGCATTTATTGCGATTACCACCCTTGTTACTCCTGGATTATCACAAAACCTGGAATCCATTCAAAAGGGAATCGAAGAGTATCAGCAGCTCAAACTTGCGAAAAAGCCGGCCCAGATATCCTATTATATTGCACTCTCAATTGTTGCACTCCTTGTTATTTTCTGCTCTGTCTGGTTTGGATTTCAACTGGCAAAATCGATCACCATCCCTCTATTGAAATTTGCCGAAGGGACACAAAAAGTCACGAACGGTGATCTTAACTATAAAATTGATCTCAAAACAGATGATGAAATAGGAACGCTTATCAAATCATTTAACTCCATGACTGAAAATCTTGCTAAAGGCAGAAGACAGATTGCGCTTTCAGAGAAGATGCTCAAGTTACAGAATCTTGAACTTGAAAAAAGCCGCCAGTATATTGAAACTGTTCTAAAAAATATCTCTGCAGGTGTCATCGCCATTGATAACAAAGGTGTCATTATCACCATTAACAAAGCGGCTGAATCCATGATGGATGTTAACAGCCAGGATATTTTAAACAAAAACTTTAAAACCGTTTTAAAAGATGATTATCTGAAAGTTGCAAATAAAATTTACAACCGGGTATCCCAGGGAAATCAGACTCTTGAATTTCCTCTATCAACAACTGTTTCAGGGGTTCCCAAACATTTTTCACTCAATTTTAACCTGCTCAAAAATGATTCTGATCAAAATATCGGCGCTGTGCTTGTCTTTGATGATGTAACCCAGCTTGAGAAGGCGCAACGGGTTGCCGCATGGAGAGAGGTTGCAAGAAGAATTGCACATGAGGTAAAAAATCCTTTAACACCCATCAAGTTATCCGCTCAGCGTCTGAAACGAAAATATGGTGACCAAATCGATGACAAAGTTTTTACAAACTGTACCCATACCATTGTAAAACATGTTGACATGATCAGAAACCTTGTAAACCAGTTTTCTGCCTTTGCAAAATTTCCAGATGCCAATATTGCCCGGTGTAAAATTGAAAATATTGTTCTTGAAACG
>CAYZCC010000098.1:0-2365 GCA_964476805.1 uncultured Desulfobacula sp. | reverse complement strand
CGATGACGCTATATCAGGAAGGTCTTAAAAATATCGAAATAAAATCGAGATTTGGGAAAAATATTCCCGTTTTAAAACTGGATCACCAACACATGAAACAGGCATTCATAAACCTGATAGACAATGCCGTATACTCTTTGGGGGAAAAGGGACTGATTTTAATAGATGTCACCTTTGATGAAATACTAAGAATTATCAGAATTGAAATCAGTGACAATGGCAAAGGAATATCAGACAGAGAAAAAACCAGGATTTTTGAGCCCTATTTCTCAACCAAAAAATCAGGAATGGGGCTTGGACTTGCCATTGTTCAGTCTATCATTTCTAGTCATAATGGTGTAATAAGTGTCCAGGATAATAAACCTGAAGGAGCAAAATTTATTATTGAGTTGCCGGCGATATAGAGACTGGAAACGAGAAACAAAAACCTGGAGAAGTGAAGCGTAAAAGTAATATGGGAGGAATAAAGATGTACCCTGCTGTTTTAATTGTAGATGATGAAGTAAGTATCATTGATTCCCTTGAAGGAATTCTATCAGATGATGGCTTTGAAGTCATGCATGCTTTTAACGGGTATGAAGCACTGAAAAAAATAGAGGATCACTCTCCTGACATTGTTCTTCTTGATATATGGATGCCTGGAATGGATGGCATTGAAACCTTAAAAGAGATAAAAAAATCATCACCGCATCTTCCTGTGGTGATGATTACCGGGCATGGTACAATCGAATCCGCAGTTTATGCTACAAAATCAGGGGCTTATGATTTTCTGGAAAAACCTCTTTCCATTGATAAAGTCATGGTCACCATTAATAATGCTTTGAACTTTAGAAAACTTGAAGAAGAAAACTTGTACTTGAGGAAAAAAAATATTGAAAAAAGCTCAATCACCGGATCAAGCCCTGCTGTTCAAAAACTATATGGGGAAATCATGAAGGCGGCTCCCACAGATACAACCATACTTATTACAGGTGAAAATGGTACGGGCAAGGAGATGGTTGCAAGAGCCATACATCAATTCAGCTTAAGACCTGAACAGCCTTTTATTATAATCAATTGTGCTGCCATTCCGGAAGAGACTATTGAGAGTGAACTTTTTGGTCATGAAAAAGGTGCTTTTAAAGAGGCAAGATCAAAAAATAAAGGAAAATTTGAACTGGCTTCCGGCGGGACTCTGTTTCTTGATGAAATAGGAGATATGAATATCAAAACCCAGGCAAAAATATTAAGAGCCCTGGAATCCAAAACTTTCCAGAGAATTGGCGGAGGCAGAACCATTCAAATGGATATCAGACTCATTGCATCATCAAATAAAGATCTTCAAGTGGAGATTAAAGAGGGTAATTTCAGACAGGATCTATATTTCAGACTCAATGTCATACCCATTAATGTACCGCCATTAAGGGACAGAAAAGATGATATTCCACAACTTGTAGATATATTTCTGGATAAATTTTCCAGACACTCTTCCGAAAACAAAAAATCCATCTCTGAAAATGCTCTCAAACTGCTTGCCATCTATGAATGGCCTGGTAATGTGAGGGAATTAAAAAACCTTGTTGAAAGACTTTCCATTATGGTTAAGCAGGATCTGATTGATACGAAAGATATGCCTCAGCCTTATAATCCGGAATTTAAATTAGTCACGGGAATAGAAAAAGATTTCTCAAGTTATAAGAACAACCTGAACAAGGCAAAAAAACAGTTTGAAATAGAATTTATAAAACAGAAACTATCTGAAGAGAGGGGCGATTTAAAATCAGCAGCTAAAAAACTGGGCACCTCTGTAAGACACATCAAAAAAAGTATTTCATGAGCACACCCGAACAAATCAAATGAGAATCATCAGCGGAGAGTGCAGGGGCAGAAAACTTGTTAAAATTCAGGGCAATGATATACGCCCCACATCAGATCGTGTCAGAGAGGCGGTATTCAATATTTTAGGATCTAGGATCCAAAAAACAGAAGTGCTTGATCTTTTTGCCGGAACCGGCGCCATGGGCATAGAAGCATTAAGCCGGGGAGCAGCGCATGCTGTATTTATTGACTTATCCTGTGATGTGATTCATGAGAACCTTCAGCTTTGTGGTTTTACCGGCAGAACGGATGTTTTCTGTTGTGATATCATTAAAGAGAACCTGCCAGAAAAGCTATACGAAAACTCCTTTGATTTTATTTTCATTGACCCGCCCTATGGCAAAAAAATTCTTGAACATATTTTCCAAACCCGCTCTTTTTTAAATCTTATAAAAAAAGATTCTATTGTTGTTGCTGAACAATCATTTAGAGAAAAACTTGATATTAAAAATACAGGCCTTAACATTTACAGACAAAAAAAATACTCAAAAACAGTTATTTCATTTAT
>CAYZCC010000097.1:6338-8497 GCA_964476805.1 uncultured Desulfobacula sp. | reverse complement strand
CCCCTTCAAATAAAGGGATTTTAAAAAGATATAAGAAAAAATTTTGACAAAAGTACTATTTAGAAAAGGAGATAATATGACTGAACTGATAGATGTCATGGCAAGAGAAATACTTGATTCCCGGGGGAATCCAACCATTGAAGTTGATGTGGTTCTGGCCTGTGGAGCAAAAGGCCGGGCTGCAGTTCCATCAGGGGCGTCAACCGGTTCAAGAGAAGCTCTGGAGCTTCGTGATAACCAGGCCACCCGTTTTATGGGCAAAGGCGTTTTAAATGCTGTTGTGAATGTCAATGAAGTACTTGCCCCTGAAATTATCGGATATGATGCAATGGATCAGGCAGGTCTTGACAGAACCATGCAGGATATAGATGGTACAGATAATAAATCAAGGCTTGGTGCCAATGCTGTTCTTGGTGTCTCCATGGCGGCGGCAAGGGCTGCGGCAAATGCCTGCGAAGTTCCACTGTATCAGCATATTGGCGGTATTAATGCAAGGGTAATGCCTCTACCAATGATGAATATTATTAATGGCGGTGAACATGCGGCAAACAATCTTGATATTCAGGAATTCATGATATTTCCTTTTGGTGCTGATTCTATCTCCCAGGCTGTCCAGATGGGAGCTGAAACCTTTCATAATCTTGCAAAAATATTAAAAAGTGACGGATTATCCACGGCAGTTGGCGATGAAGGTGGGTTTGCGCCGGATCTTAAATCCAATGAAGAGGCACTTGAATATATAATAAATGCCATTGAAGCTGCCGGATACAGACCTGGCAAAGATATTGGAATAGCGCTTGATGCTGCAGCCTCTGAGTTTTATAAAGACGGCAGATATATTTTTGAATCAGAAGCAAGGGAGCTTTCAGCCAGAGAGCTGATCGACTATTATAAAAAACTGGTTGAAAAATATCCACTCTATTCCATTGAGGATGGGCTTGCCGAAGATGACTGGGATTCATGGGGACTCATGACACAACAGCTTGGTAACTCCATCCAAATTGTTGGGGATGACATTTTTGTGACCAATCCTGATATTTTCCAAAAAGGGATAAGAGAGGGAATCGGCAACTCCATTTTGATAAAACTGAACCAGATCGGGACTGTCACAGAGACTCTGGATACCATTCAGATGGCAAAAGAGTCAGGCTACACTACCATTATTTCACATCGATCCGGTGAAACTGAGGATCCTTTTATTGCTGATCTTGCCGTGGGCGTAAATTCAGGACAGATCAAAACCGGATCCATGTCAAGGAGCGACAGGGTTGCCAAATACAATCAATTAATGAGGATTGAAGAAAAACTTGGGGAATCAGCTGTTTTCCCCCAGTCTCTTTTTATTTGATTGATTTTTTTGATGGTCTCGTAAAAAATCAAAAATGACAACGTCGCTATATATAATTTCAGTATGTTACGACCAAAAAATTGCCAAAATCGGACTTTTTACAGGTTCATCTTTTTTAAAATGATAAAAAAAAGACTTTTTCTATATTTTTTTTTGCTTTTCACCTTCCTGCCAGCAGGAACAACCATAGCATTTGTACCACAGGCACCCCATCTTTTACATCTTGTTATCCAAAAAATTAAGCAGCCTGCTGGAATGGAAATTTTTCAGACCAGAAAAATCTTCAATTCTGAAGGAGAAGAAGAGATTTATGTAGAGCTGGAGGAGCAACTCAGCTATTTACACCCCGGACGGCTAAGATCACAGACCATTTCAAAACCCACTGTAAATTTTTATGTAAAATCCAATTTTGAGTTTATAAATGTTACCGACGGAGTTGTTGACTCCCATGAACAACCTGTTGTTGAGCAATATGCAGACATTCTTATTTATAGAAACCCTGAAACTCTTTTAACGCAACTTTCCCAGTCAGGGATAGATACCTCCAAAGTATCTTTTCAAAGATATGATGATAAAATCTGTTATGTCATTGGAAACTTGCGGGAAGATGATAAAAATTTTCCAGGACTCTGGATAGAGAAGGATACTTTTTTACCTCAAAGACTTGTGATAGAAAAAGGAGACCAGTGGGCTGAAATCTTATATTTCAACTGGCAGGAAGTCAGCCGGACACTGTATCCAATGCAGATTTACATTTTTTTAAATGATAAATTCTTTACCATGGTGGATGTAAAATCTTTTGATTTAAAAT
>CAYZCC010000097.1:3783-6328 GCA_964476805.1 uncultured Desulfobacula sp. | reverse complement strand
AGGATCTATTTGACATTCACCATATTGAAAGCTTGTATCCCAGACAAAATTTTGTTAATGAATCTGCCAATGATAAAATAAAACAGCAAAAACCTTATGAATAAATTTAACCAAGAGAGGAATAATGGCTAAAAATACCAAATATATTTTTGTTACAGGAGGTGTGCTTTCATCTCTCGGCAAAGGGTTAGCATCCGCTGCCATAGGCATGCTTCTTGAAAGCCGCGGACTGACGGTTACAATACAGAAACTTGACCCATATATCAATGTGGATCCAGGTACCATGAGTCCGTTTCAGCACGGTGAAGTATTTGTGACAGATGACGGAGCTGAGACAGATCTTGATTTGGGTCATTATGAAAGATTTACCCATGCACCGCTTGGGAAAAATAATAACTTCACCACTGGTAAAATTTATGACCAGGTGATTACCAAAGAACGAAAGGGTGAATACCTTGGCGGCACAGTCCAGGTTATTCCACACATCACCCATGAAATCAAACAGAGCATCCGTCTTGTATCCCACGATGTTGACGTTGTTATTGTTGAAATCGGAGGAACAGTTGGTGATATTGAATCCCTGCCTTTTCTCGAAGCTATACGGCAGTTTAAGGCGGATGAAGGTGCCTCCAATGTGATCTATCTCCACCTCACCCTTGTTCCCTATATGAAAAAAGCCCGTGAAATGAAAACAAAGCCTACCCAGCACAGCGTGAAAGAACTTCGGAGTATTGGTATTCAGCCGGATATCCTTCTTTGCAGGACTGAACGTTCTCTTGACGATAAGATCAAAGAAAAAATTGCTCTTTTTTGTAATGTGGGCAAAGATGATGTCTTTACGGCCATAGATGTGGATTGTATTTATGAAGTTCCCCTTGTTTTTAATAAAGAGGGTCTTGGCGATAAAATATTAGAAAAACTTAATATACAGGCAGGAGAACCACAGTTAGATGCATGGGAGGAGATGGTTGCAAAACTGAAGAACCCAAGGCTTTCAGTTAATATAGCCATTGTGGGCAAATATGTAGATGTGACTAAAAGTTGCAAAAGCCTGAATGAAGATTTGACCCACGAGAAGATTTACACTGAAAGTTACAAAAGCCTGAATGAAGCTTTGACCCACGGGGGGATTTACAATGATGCAAAGGTTCATCTTCAATATATCGATTCAACAACACTCACTGAAAATAATGTAGAAAAAAAACTTTCAAAAAGCGATGGGATTCTTGTCCCCGGTGGCTTTGGTACAGGGGGTGTTGAAGGAAAAATAATTGCAGCAAAGCATGCAAGGGAGAAAAAGGTCCCCTATTTTGGAATCTGCCTTGGCATGCATATAGCCGTTATTGAGATTGCAAGAAACCTGCTCAACTTTGAAGATGCAAATAGCCAGGAATTTGACTCTGACACACCTTATCCAGTGATTTATTTTATGAGGGAGTGGTATGACGAGCAGAAAAAACAGGTGGTAAAACGAAATGAAGATTCAGACAAAGGCGGAACAATGCGTCTTGGTGCCTACCCCTGCAAACTGCTTTCTCATACTTTTGCCAAAAAAGCATATAATCAGGAAAACACCTCGGAACGTCACAGGCACAGATTTGAATTCAATAATAAATATAAAGATAAACTGGTTCAGGCAGGCCTTATTATAAGTGGCACTTCACCGGATCATGAACTCGTTGAAATTATTGAACTTAAAGACCACCCTTGGTATCTTGGATGCCAGTTTCATCCAGAATTCAAGTCAAAACCAGGGACTCCCCATCCTCTGTTCAAGGATTTTATTAAAGCATCCATAAATAATAGAGGTAAACAGGTAAGGTAAAAGATGGATAGCAAAGTTTTCTATTAAATGAATCAAACCCTGTTTATACATTTACAATCGACCTGTTTTTGGAAATTGAGACGTCAAAATAGAGTGCCCCTCTGTTTTCTATATTTTTCGAAAAGCATTTCATACGCATCTGTTTTTTTCTGGTACGCTTCTATTGCCATATTCAGCTCACTGGCAAGCGCATTATATTTTTTTTCACCCATACTCTCTTTTTGCATCTTCAGAGCATCTCTTTTGTTCATTAAACTATCATATTCAATATCAAGAGCCTCTTTTTTCAAGTCAAGAAATTCCGGGTCAATGAGATTTTTTTTGTCAGGGGTTTTCTGCCCGGACTGCGCTTTTCCATCTGTTTTAATGCTTTTATAAATAGTTGCTCCCGACCGCTGGTTCTCTGGAATTTCAAAAATATTATCTGTGAAATGTTTAACACCCTCCTGATCAATCCACTGGTAATATTCTGCAGATAATGATGCGGCAGTGAGTAGACAAAAAACAGTGACAATCAATGCATATTTAAATTTCATACTATTCTCCTGATTTAATTGTTTGTAATTATAAATGGAACAGTTCTGCAGTGTCAATATCAATAATACCTATCCATGCAGACGATTTTCAACTTCAATTTCCACTCTTAATTACAGTTCAGCACCCCCTGTCCCAATATTTTAATATAAGGAAAATATGGTAAAAAAGCTTATAAAATAAATC
>CAYZCC010000097.1:0-3773 GCA_964476805.1 uncultured Desulfobacula sp. | reverse complement strand
TTTATTTTTAACAATTAATACAAAATCTCCTTATAAAATAAAAGATATCCCTTGACAATTATTTAACTGTTTGCCTATCTTTAAAAACCTGGGATTAAAAGAGTCATAAACAGCAAACGCAATTTATGAGGAGTAACCATGCCGATAAAAAACAATATCTTAACCATTGACGGCTATACATTAACAATTGAAGAGTTGATCAAAGCCGGTAAAGATCCATTGATTAAAGTACAAATAGATGAAAAAAACTGGCCTAAAATTCGTGAATGCAGAGAACTTGTAGATAAATGGGCAAATGAAGAACGCTGCATATATGGTGTAAATACCAGCTGTGGCGGTCTTGTTGATTATCTTCTTCCTAAAGAGAGAGATAATGATTTCCAGAAAAACCTTGTAAGAAGTATTACCACCCAGGTGGGCAAGCCATTTGAAGATGAACTTGTCAGGATTTTCATGATTGCCAGAGCCAATTCTCTCTGCCGCGGTTTTTCAGGAATTAAAGAGGAGAACCTGAAAATTTATCTTGAAATGATCAACAAGAAAGTTTTTCCTGTAATCCCGAGAAAAGGCTCACTGGGTACAAGCGGCGACCTTGGGCCTCTTGGCTGTATTGCAAGTGTTGCTTTTGGTGAGTGGAAGGCAAAATTTAACAGTGAGACCCTGCCGGGCAGGGAAGCCATGGAAAAAGCAGGAATTAAACTTATGTATCTCAATGCAAAAGAGGGGCTCTCTCTGATTAATGGAACTTCAGCTATGGTGGGACTTGCATGCAGTGTTATCTCAGAAGCCACAAACACGCTGAAAACCTCAGATATAATAGCCGCTTTTGCCATTGAAACACTCATGGGAAGATTTAACCCCTTTGATCCAATAGTTCATGAACAGAAATACCATCCAGGCCAGTATGCCACTGCCATGAATCTGACCAGACTTCTCAAGGACAGCCGCATGGCAATTGATGAACTCGAACTATCTGAAAAACTTCAATCAACACTCAAGGAACACAAGGGTGTTTCCGTGGCAAACATTCCTGTTGAAGATGCCTATTCAATCCGATGTACTCCTCAATTTGTAGGTCCGACAAAAGATGCGCTGCAGAATGCCCATGAAGTTCTTTTAAGAGAACTTAACTCCAGCAACGACAATCCATTGATTTTTACAGAACTGGATACATTTTTTCATAACGGCCATTTTCATGGTCAGCCAATCTCTTTTGCCATGGACTGCCTTGGCATATCCATGGTGAATATTGGTGTTGTAAGTGACAGAAGAATTGACAGGTTCATGGATGAAGGCAACAGTACAGGACTTCCACCATTTTTGTGCAAAGAAGATACAGGCGTCAGGATGGGGCTTATGGGCGGTCAGTTCATGACCACATCACTTGTTGCCGAAAACAGAACACTTGCTGTACCGGCATCGATACAGTCAATAACATCCACTGCTGATTTTCAGGATATTGTCAGTTTTGGCCTCATTGCAGGAAGAAAAGCAAGAAAGATTGTTGAGAACACAAATCATATTCTCTCTTTTGAACTGCTCTGCGCAGCCCAGGCCGCTGACCAGCGAGGTGTTGACAGATTAAGTCCTGCAGGTAAGATCTTGCACAAAGCTGTTCGTGAAACCCTTGATTATATGGCTGAAGACAAAGTTTATATTGACGATCTTGAAGATCTTAAGGCAAGAATTGAATCAGGAGAGTTTGTAGAGAAGATAGAAGCTGAATTAGGAGAACTTTTGATTGTCCATAAAAAAGATTGATGCTATATTCATAAGGTATGAGTTGTAAGTTATCCCTACAAAACTCATACCATAACAATCACCGCTCATCTTTAAGCTGATTTAATTGTTAAAAATTACAGGTGACACCATGTCTGAAAAAGATTTAGAAGAAGAGATTGAAAAGAAAATTGCAGCGGCTTACAGGGAAAAATTTCCAGCTTCCAGGGAGCGCCATAAAAAACTTATCAATTATATTCCGGGTGGTGCCACAAGGAGTTTGAGTTATTTTAAGCCCTACCCTATCCATATTAAATCGGGTCTTGGGGCTTGGGTCTACACCCATGATGACAACAAGCTTCTTGATGTAACAAATGCCTATGGCGCCATTGTCCACGGCCATGGTGATCCTGATATTGTAAAAGCAGTACAGGAAGGCATCACAAAAGGTTCTCAATACGCCACCCCCACAGATGGCCAGTATAAACTGGCAAAGCTTTTATGCCGAAGAATCCCCGGGTTTGATAAATTAAGATTTGTCAATTCCGGAACAGAAGCGACCCTGTTTGCTTTGAGAACTGCAAGGACATACAGCGGTAAAGATAAAATATTGAAAATGTCTGGCGGATTTCATGGGACTCATGATTGTGTGGCCGCTTCCACAAAAAAGAACATGATTACGGCAGGAATTCCAAAAGGGATGACCGAAGATATGCTTGAAGTCCCCTTTAATGATTTTGATGCGGTTGAAAAAGCAGTCAGGGAAACCGCTTCACAGCTGGCTGCTGTAATCATGGAACCATTTCTCGGTGCCGGTGGTGTCGTACTTCCTGAACCCGGGTTTCTTGAGCATGTCAGAAAAGTAACCCGGGAAAACAGTGTTCTACTGATTTTTGATGAAATTTTTTCTTACCGGGTCCATACGGGTGGATGCCAGAAACTCTATGGGGTGACTCCGGATCTGACAACAGTGGGAAAAGTTATAGGCGGAGGCCTTCCAATCGGTGTATTTGGCGGAAAAGAAGAGATCATGAATATTTTCTGCCATGAAAATAGTGAAAAACCCTTGTATCATTCCGGAACATTTAACGGATATGAAACTTTAATGCAGGCAGGCTATGCCGCTTTATCAAAATATAATGAAAAAGCAGTTTCATATGTGAACACTCTGGGAGATCAGCTCCATAAAGGGCTTTTAAAAAGTTTTAAATCCAATGGGTTAAATATCCAGTCCAATCAGATTGGCTCCTTGCTGAATCTTCATTTTGTCAATGAACCGATTACAACGGCAGAACAGGTCTTAAAGTCTGAAGAACAGCTTCATACACTCATGCATTTATCTTTGCTGAACAAAGGCGTTTTTACCATCCCAAGGGGACTGTTTATCCTCTCCTGTGCAATGACTGAGGATGATATCGATTTTTTGACAGAAAAAATAGATGAGACGTTAAAAGATCTGCTTCCCCTGATTGAAAAAAAATTCAGCCATTTACTTTTATAGAAGAGATTTTATATGGCAGGAAGAGAAATGATACTTGATAGAATTGACAAACAGATTTTAAACATGCTTCAGGAAGATGGAAAGACAACCAATTCCAGACTATCCAAAGCAGTCGGTATATCTGCTCCTGCAACCCTGGAGAGAGTTAAAAGGCTTGAACAGGCAGGGGTTATTTCTCACTTTACAGCAGTGCTTGATCCTGAATCCATTGGATATTCAATAATGGCAATGGTCAGCCTCAGTTTGAATCTTAGCAGTATTTCGTCTGTAGTCGATATTAAAGAGAAGTTTTATAAGTTAGATGAAGTTATTGAGTGTTACCAGATTGCCGGTGCAAATGATTTTATTTTAAAAGTAATTGCAAAGGATATCAAAACCTATGGAGAGTTTATGAATACAAAACTAACCCAGATTAAAGGTATCCAGATGATTAAATCATCTTTTGTCATTGATAAAGTTAAAGAGAGAAGGGTTTTTATCCTGAACCCTGATGAGGAGTATAAAGTATAACTTGAGCCCTGGGTGTATCACTTGAGTCCTGAGTGTATCACTT
>CAYZCC010000096.1:7952-8542 GCA_964476805.1 uncultured Desulfobacula sp. | reverse complement strand
TAAATCGGCAAATAGACCATAAGCTTTGTTTAAAACATCGCTGTCATCATCGCTGCCATATTCCCCTTTTAAGGAACTAACTCCAATTACAAGCTTCGGACCTCCTAAATCTTTTCCCTTACCAATAGGTATGCTAAGACCTGCACGAATGCCTGTCTCAGAATCTCCAGCAATTGCTTTACTTCCTGTATATGGCAACAAAGAAGAAGCACCAAGCACTCCTAAAGTTCCATATGTCACTATTTTTTTAGTTAAATCTTTTCCGTACATAATTTTGTTAACCTCCTTTCTTTTATAAAGTTTTCTTTTTTTTCTAATTTTATAGTAACAACTTTCTAATTGAAAAAAAATGTTATTGAATTGCTTATATTTTACAATTTGTTATTTTTAGCAAATTTAAAGAAACTTCTTTTTTTATAGGAGTGTTTGATTATTTTTTATATTTGTTGAGTTTTTTTCTCTCAATTCCAAATTCTTTCATAAGTTTATTTTCTTCATCAAATAATTTTTTTTGAGTTCTCTATATTTTAAATCTTCTTCAGTTAGTTTTGAGTTTGATTAATAAAGAATAAAATAAGGACATGTCAAGC
>CAYZCC010000096.1:0-7942 GCA_964476805.1 uncultured Desulfobacula sp. | reverse complement strand
AATTTAAAATTATTGTAAAAGAATTAAATCTTCTGCTGTTAAAATTTTTCCCTTCTTTAAATCCAATTCTAATTCCTTTCCTTTATATGAAGTATCTAAATAATTTTAAACATTTTCAGCATTTTTTAAAGGATTCTTGAAAATTTTTTGATGAACTTTTATATATTGTTTAAGTAATTTTTTTTTGTCGTACCATTTATTTTATCCATATGAAAAAAGATCTGAATTTGTCAAGGAAAAAATTTAAGTTTTTTTAAAAATTAGAACAATGTCATCCAGATACAGATGTGGTCATTATCACACTATTTTGTCAAAGATTCAAAGATATGATACTCTTCAATGTGGTAGTGTGGTTCAGGATATATTGCAATGGGTTTTGAGAACTGTTTTTCAAGGGACGAAATAAGATGTTTTTCGTCGCCATGCAGCAGTTGGGCAATTTCAGGATGCACCTTGACACTGAATCTGTTACCCATGATATCTCCGGCTTCGCTCACAAGATCCCTGTATATTTTGTGGCATATGGATTTTCGCGACAAAAGATGACCATCCCCATTGCAGTAAAAACAGGGCTCACAAAGTGTCCTTGTAAGGTTCCTTCTGATTCTTTTTCTGGTCATCTGTATGAGACCAAGCTCAGTTAAAGGAAGGACATTTGTCTGACTTTTGTCTTTTTTCATGGCGTCATTCATCTGTGCCATCACCTTGTTTCTATGCTGCTCTTTTTTCATATCAATAAAATCAATAATAATGATACCACCAATATTTCGAAGTCTTATTTGATAAGCAATCTCTTTGACAGCTTCAAGATTTGTTTTCAGTATGGTTTCATCAAAATTATGTTTTCCCACATACCGGCCTGTATTCACGTCTATAGCTACCAGAGCTTCTGTCTGCTCAATCACAATATAACCACCTGATTTGAGCCATACCTTTTTCTTTAAGGCCCTTGCGATGTCTCCTTCAATATTATAGGCATCAAAAACAGACTCTTTTCCCTGGTAAAGCTCCACAGAGAGTTTTACATCCGGCATTAAATTTTTTAAAAAGTTTTGAACATTTTCATACTCTGACACGGAATCAATGATAAGTTTGTCCGCTGTGTCTGCCATTAGATCTCTTACCGCTCTGAATGTTATGGTAAGGTCTTTGTATACAAGGGATGTGGCAGACGTTACTCTGCTTTTGACAAGAATACCCTCCCATGTTTTAATTAAGAAATCCATCTCTTTTTTTATTGTCTCTTCATCAATGCCAAAGGCTTGTGTTCTGAATATATAACCGAAATTATTTTGCTTTATGGAGAGTAAGAGCTCTTTGAGCCTGCTTCTTTCAGATTCATTTTCAATCTTTTTTGAAATACCGATATGGTCAACAGTCGGCATTAATACCAGATATCTCCCTGCAAGGGATATGTGAGTGGTGATTCTCGGTCCTTTCGTGCCAATGGATGATTTTATCACCTGAACTATTATCTCCTGACCCTCTGTCAGCAGATCTTCGATGCTGCATTCATCATTCAAAGAGGTTTTCCAGTTTGTATTTTCCGGAGGCAGGTTTTTTATGTCACTGTTTTCATCATTCAGGCGGGTATCTGCTTCAACATCATTGTCCTGTTCAAATTTTTGGTATACTTTATGGCTGGCAGTATCCAGGACATCATCCACATATATAAAGGCAGCCTGGTCAAATCCTATATCAACAAAAGCCGCCTGCATCCCGGGAAGGACTCTTTGTACTCGGCCTTTATAAATATTGCCGGCTATGGAAGTTTCATCTTCCCGCTCAATGAAGATTTCAACAATCGTATTGTTTTCCAGCAGGGCAACCCTTGTTTCATGGGGGGCGGCATTGATAACAAGCTCTTTTGACATGAATCACTCCTGTTTCATCTTTATTATCCTGGCACAATTTATAATATTTTCATCCAAATCAAAACAGTTTTTTAAAATTTGAGCCGGTCTAATCACTCTCTCTTTATATTTTTTTATGACCATTTCAATATGTTGCAAATCAATATGTTGCAAATCAATATGTTGCAAATCAATAAAGGATATTTTTTCAACCGCTTTTCGCAAATCGGTTTGTCTTACTTTCCCTTTTTTGCTTAAATCCTTAACAATAAACTCTGATAATGCTAAAAAACGATTCACTCTCTCTTTATCAAGGCAGGGTTCCAGGAATTTGATTTTATAGCGTGTTAACCCCCCCCCTTTTTTCTCAGATTTGTTAAAGGGTTTGCATCCTGTAATGAAAAGACCCCTGGGCAGCACCCGGTTTAACATATTAATAATCTGTTCAGGTTGAAGATTTTTTTCAAGATAGAGAAAGAGAAGCTCCTCTTCACTCTCCATGCCAAGGGGTAGCGCTGTATTAAAGGAGAGCCGCATGGCAGGGTTAAACCCTTGTGAATATTTCACATTCAACCCGGCTCTCTTTACAGCTCTTTTGACAAGGGTGGCAAGTTCAAGGTGTCCAAAAAACCTTGCCGTTCCAAGTTTTGAAAAAGTGATCTCAAATTTTTTAAAAGCATCCGCATCGACTGTTTTTAAATTATTCCCTTTTATCGGCGCCTTTTTTTGACGATCTAAAGCGGTATCATGGCATACGGGTTGTATGGTTTCAAAATTACACACACCGCATCCCGTACACTCATCTTCCCTGCAATCAGCGGTAAATACCTCTTTTTTTGATTTTTGAAACTCTTTTTTTAAAAATCTGGAAGTCACACCTGAATCAATAATATCCCATGGAAGATTTTCACTCTCACTGCGTTGGCGGCAGGTATAGAAATCAGGGTCAATCCCGGCTTCTTCAAACGACTGCTGCCAGAGGGAGAAGTTAAATCGATCATTCCATCCATCCAGCCGGCATCCTTTTTCAAAGGCGGTGACCAGTAGTTTTGATAATTTCCTGTCACCTCTTGCCCAAACTCCTTCAACAAGGCTCATTTCAGGGCTCTGCCACTTCAGTTTCACTTTTCTGTGTCTCAGATTATTCTTGAGATATTGAAGTTTTACTTCTGTCTCTTCCAAAGAGATCTGTGAACATCTTTGAAAAGGCGTGTGGGCTTTTGGAATAAAGCAGGCCGCACTGACATTTATATTCTGTTTCCCTTTTGCATATAAAGAGGCAAGATCCTGAGAGAGATCACAGATGGCTTTTATATCTTCTGAAGTTTCAAAGGGAAGCCCCATCATAAAATAGAGTTTAATGTTTTTCCAGCCAAGGCTGAAGGCATTTTTCACTGTCGCTTCAATACTTTCCCGGGTCAGGTTTTTATTGATTATATCTCTTAAACGCTGGGAGCCTGCTTCCGGTGCAATGGTAAATCCGGTTTTTTTCACTTTTTTAATGATATTCATTAATTCAGGGGTGAGTTTTTCAGCCCTTATGGATGGAAGTGATATGGCATTGCAGTGTCCCTGACCCAGCTCAAGAAGTGCTGCCATTAACTGTGGCAGATTTGAATAATCTCCTGTGCTAAGAGATAAGAGAGATATATCCGAGTATCCGGTTTTTTTAAGTGATGCCTCAGTGATTTTAATTAAATCATCCAGAGATCTCTCCCTGACAGGTCTGTATATCATACCTGCCTGGCAGAACCGGCATCCCCTTGAACATCCTCTGGAAATTTCAAGTCTTAACCTGTCATGAACCGGTTTTGCAAATGGAATTATGGGAGATGCGGGGAAATGGTCATAGCAGAGTTCTGGAAGAAATGCCCGTTTAACCTTTTGATACTCTTTAAATTGAGGAACAAGTGTCTGAATTCCATGGGCATCAAATTTCGGTTTAAAAAAACAGGGAACATACACACCGTCTATCTTTGATAAAAGTTTGAGAAGGCTTTTTTTTCTGCCATCCCCCTCTTTTTTGAATGCAATGACCCGGTTTGAAATCTGAACAACAGTCTCTTCTCCATCTCCAATGACAAAAGCGTCAAAAAAATCAGCAAGGGGTTCTGGATTAAACGCACAAGGTCCGCCGCCAATAATAAGAGGGAAGAGATCCCGGCGCTCTTTTGCATAAAACCGGATGTTTGACAGTTTCAATACGTTCAGGATATTGGTGAAATTAAGCTCGTATAAAAGACTTATTCCGATGATATCAAAGTTTTTCAACTCTTTTTTGGATTCCATGGAGAGACATGGAATCTGCTTTCTCTTTAAATGGTATTCCATATCCGGGGCAGGGGAGAAAAATCTTTCCGCTGCAATGTTTTTTTTGCTGTTTAGAATGGAGTAAAGAATCTGCAATCCAAAATGGGAGGTCCCTATTTCATAAAGATCAGGAAAAACAAGTGCAAAGGTTAAATCGACCTTGTTGAAATCTTTTTTAACCGCATTGATTTCACTGCCAAGGTATTGAGTCGGCATCTGTACATGGGCAAGGATATCTTGAAATTCAGATTTATACATGATAGTAACATTTTATAAAATTATTCTTTTAAGTGTTTAATGACAGCCAACATTTAAATATAAAATCATTTGCAGGATAAAGCAATGAAAAGAACAAAAATCAATGCACTGCTTAAACTGGATCAAACAGTTGGTAACGTACTGATCAAGGGGTGGATTCGAACAAAACGAGACGCTAAATCATTCTCTTTTATGGAAATTAATGATGGGTCCTGTCTGCAAAATATACAGGTCATTGCAAATGCTGATATGCAGAACTATTCTCAGATAGAGGGCATTACCACCGGGACATCTGTCTGTGTTAAAGGGGAACTTGTAGCGTCTCCGGGGAAGGGGCAGAAATGGGAAATTCACGCCCTGGATGTTGATATTATCAATATCGCCCCAGCGTCCTATCCCCTTCAAAAAAAGAGGCATTCTGATGAATTTTTAAGAACCATTGCCCATCTTCGCCCCCGGACAAATAAATATGGCGCTGCCTTTCGAATCCGATCAGAAATGGTCCTCGCTATACATAAATTTTACAAGGAAAAAGGGTTCATCTATCTGACGGCGCCTTTAATTACAGGGTCTGACTGCGAAGGTGCAGGAGAGATGTTCCGAGTCACAAGCCTGGATCCTGATCAGATTAAAAAACAGGGTAAAATGGATTTTGAAAAGGATTTTTTTGGTCAGGAATCCAGTTTAACTGTCTCAGGCCAGCTGCCTGCTGAGATGTTTGCACTTGCTCTTGGAGATGTCTATACATTCGGCCCCACTTTCAGGGCGGAAAATTCCAACACCCGGCGCCATGTGGCAGAGTTCTGGATGCTGGAGCCTGAAATGGCCTTTTGCGATTTAGATGAAAATATGGATCATGGTGAAGCGCTTGTCAAATATCTTACAAAACATGCACAAAAAGAGTGCGAAGAAGATATGGCGCTTTTTTCCAGGTTTGTGGATAAATCACTTCCCCAGCGTCTTGACACCATCATTAATAAAGATTTTGCAAGACTCACCTATACAGAGGCAATTGAAATATTAAAAAAAGCAGGAAAAAAGTTTGAATTCCCGGTTGAATACGGCATAGACCTTCAGTCAGAGCATGAGAGATTTCTGGCAGAACAATATTTCAAATTACCTGTTTTTCTTACTGATTATCCCAAAGAGATCAAACCTTTTTACATGCGGGTGAATGATGACGGCAAAACGGTTGCTGCAGTCGATCTGCTGGTCCCCATGATAGGTGAACTCATCGGCGGCAGCCAGAGAGAAGAGAGGTTCGACTCTCTTGAAAAAAGAATGGATGAGATGAATATGCCTAAAAATGACTACTGGTGGTATCTTGATTCCAGAAAATTTGGCTCAGTTCCCCATTCCGGTTTTGGTCTCGGGTTTGAGAGATTTTTAATGATGATTACAGGGATCACCAATATCAGAGATGTCATACCTTTTCCAAGAACGCCCGGCAGTATTGATTTTTAAAAGAGATCAACGGGTTGAAAAATGACAGGCAGACAGAAAATAGAGTGGATCATTTAAAATCATCACGCCGCTGGATTATATTAATTCTTGGCGGTATCCTTTTTATCCTGTCCCAGTTTTACCGGTCGTCTGTTGCTGTGATATCTCCCAGCCTCGTCCGGGATTTGAATCTTGGCGCCTGGGAACTCAGCACAGTGTCGGCATCATTTTTTTATGCCTTTGCCCTGATGCAGATTCCTGTGGGCATTTTTCTGGACAGTATTGGACCCAGATTGACCATGACGCTGCTCACTTTAATTTCTGTTGGCGGCGCATTCATATTTTCTATGGGTGAATCCTACGACTCTCTGGTTATTGGAAGGATGATGCTTGGGATGGGTATGGCATGCAATTTTATGGGGACCTTAAAACTGATCACGATATGGTTTTCACCTAAACAGTTTGCAACACTCTCTGCTGTCATTGTTTCAACCGGTACAGCAGGGAATATCGCAGCAGCGACACCACTGGTTTTAATGGTTCATGCCATGGGCTGGCGAAACGGTTTTATGACAATGGGCGGATTCACACTCTTGATAACGATTCTCTTCTTTGTTCTGGTAAGAGATCATCCTTCTAAAGGAAAAAGAATCAAATCTCAAGGGGATTCGCGCCCCATGGTGAAAGATACTATACAAAAGGCAAAGAATCTCTTTTCCCAAAAGGATTTCTGGATAATCTCCTTTTCCACATTCTGCAGGTATGGTATTTATGCTTCAGTGCAGGCATTATGGGCCGGCCCTTATCTTATAAAAGCAATGGGCCTGACATCTGTTACAGCCGGTAACATCCTTTTGCTCATGAGTCTGGGTATTATCATCGGCAGCCCCTTTTGTGGATATTTATCTGATATTATCTGCAATTCAAGGAAAAAAATAATTATTCCCGGTATATGGGGAATGGTAATCATTTTATTGATTCTTGTATTCCTTCCACAAGACACTGGTCGGGTGACTCTTGCCGTACTATTTTTCTGTTTTGGTCTCTTCAGCAGTTCAGGGCAGGTCATGTATGCCCATATCAAAGAGCAGGTGCCTTGTGAAAATGCCGGCATGGCAATGACGGCAATCAACTTCTTTACCATGGCAGGAGTGGCTGTTTTTTTACAGGGAATGGGTTCTTTGATGCAATTTTTTTATCCTGGAGAGTCTCTCGGGATTCCGGCTTTTAAAAGTGCCTTTATATTCTGCAGCATCTGTCTTGCAATGATTGGTATCTGCTACACTCTGACGAAAGAAACCCTGACTCGACAACCTGTTACATAATTCAAGTGATAAATAGTTGATTTTACAAAAAACTCTTGAAAATTTAGCGATGCTGTCATGGAGGCAGGATCAATATTTGATCCTTTTAATTGGGAAAACGTAATCTTTTAACAAAAGTCTCCTGAAAATTTTTATTGCGGGAAAGATCAATGATTTGTATCTTTTCTGCCAGTGATTTTGATTTTTCAAGAGCGGTTTTATCACACAATGTCATTACCGCTCCAGCACCGGCTAAATTTCCTGCCATTTCAACGCTGTCTGTATCCATAACCGGTATCATTCCAAGGGTCATCATGTCTTCTTTGTCAAGAAATGAGCCAAATGCACCGGCAATGATTATATAAGAGGGCATATCCAGGCCGGCTTCTCTTAAAAGAAACTGGATTCCAGTAATCAAAGCCGCTTTTCCAAGCTGAACAGAGCGGATATCCTTCTGGCTGATAAAAACCTCAGAATCATCCCGGTAAAAATTTTCACGAACAATGGTAAACCGTATTTTTCCGGAATCATCTTTTCTTAAAGCAGGGGAAATATCACCATTTTTAAAAGCACCTCCTGGTTCTATTATTTTTTTTTTGCAGAGCTGGGCGACAGCACTGACCACACCGGTGCCGCAAATGCCAGATGGTATGGTCTTTGAATAGTTTGAATGGTCTGAATAGTCTGAATAGTCTGAATAGTTTGAATGGTCTGAATAGTTTGAATAGTTTGAATGGTCTGAATAGTCTGAATAGTCTGAGGTGCTGATCAGTG
>CAYZCC010000095.1:4705-8653 GCA_964476805.1 uncultured Desulfobacula sp. | reverse complement strand
GGTTATTATGGGGCATCTAAAAAGCAATTGGTTTAAATGGGCTTTCGGCGGCGTTGGGTTTAAAACTAAATAAAGTAATTATTGGTATCAAAGGTGCGGGAGAGATTGCATCAGGGATTGCATACCGCCTTTTCAAATCCAATATCAGAAACATATTTATGATGGAGACGCGCAACCCCCTTGCAGTCAGAAGGCAGGTCTCTTTTTGTGAAGCTGTCCATGATGGTAAAATCATTGTTGAAGGTGTTGAGGCAATAAAAATTAACTCCTCTGATGAAATAGAGCATGCCTGGAATAAAAACAGAATCCCTGTCATGGTGGATCCTGACTGGAAGTCTATAGAAATTGTCAAACCCCATGTGGTAGTGGATGCAATCATTGCCAAAAAAAACCTGGGAACCCGCATGCCAGAGGCGCCTCTGGTCATTGGCCTCGGGCCTGGATTTGAAGCCGGCAGGAGTGTTCACACTGCCATTGAAACAAACCGGGGACACAATCTTGGAAGAGTTATTTCAGCTGGCAGCCCTGAACCCGATACCGGCATTCCCGGTTCTATCAGCGGTTTTACCCATGAAAGGGTTTTGCGGGCACCCTGTGCTGGAACATTTACCTCCAGGCTGGATATCGGTGCTAAAATCAAACAGAACCAGGTGATCGGCCATGTTAACGGGCAGGTTGTCACTGCAGATATTGACGGAATTTTAAGAGGTCAGATAAGAGACAACAGTGAAGTGACTGACCAGCTTAAAATCGGAGATATTGATCCAAGGGGAAAATCAGAATACTGCAGCACTATTTCAGAAAAAAGCCGTGCAATAGGCGGCAGTGTGCTTGAAGCTGTTTTAACTAAATATAATGTATGAGCGATAAGTTATGAGCGATAAGTTATGAGCGATAAGTTATGAGTTATAAGTTATGAGCGATAAGTTATGAGCGATAAGTTATGAGTTATAAGTTATGAGCGATAAGTTATGAGTTATAAGTTATGAGTTATGAGTTATGAGTTATAACTTATAAGTTATGAGTTATGAAATTCAACATACTTTAAAAATATATGTTTATTGAAAATCGAAAATTAATAGTTTCACAAAATAACAGATCCGGCAGGATAGAATATAACAAATTTAAAAAACAGATTTAAAGCGGAGAGAGCGATGAAAGCATTGATAATCGGCGGTGTTGGAGGAATGGGTCAGGGAGTTGCAAGGGATTTGATGAAACAGAAACAGGTGACTGGTATCATTCTGGCTGATTTGTATCCAGATCCTGAAAGGTTATCAACTAAATTGAGTGAAAGCGAAAAATTAACTCTCATTAAAATGGATGTTAATGATCATGATGCAATGGTCAATGCTTTTAAGGAGGTTGACGTAGTGATCAACACTGCAGGCCCGTTTTATAAAACAGCAGTCCCTGTTGCAACCGCTGCAGTGGAGGCAAAAGTCAATTGTATTGATATCTGCGATGATTATGAGGGGACTGAAATTCTGTTTAACTCAGATATTGACAGACTTGCCAAAGAGGCGGGCATTACTGTTCTGACCGGCATGGGTTCTGATCCCGGAACCAACAATGTTCTTGTTAAATGGTATGCAGACAAGCTGGATAAAGTGGATGAGATTTATCTTTACTGGGTGGTGAGTATTGCCGAACTTGAAGGAGCTGCCTGGGATCACACTCTTCACATGACCCTTGGGAAAATCCCGCAATATATTGATGGAAAACTTGTCCTTGTGGAGGGAGGCACGGAACCTGTTGCAGAAAAATTCCTGGAACCCCTTGGGACATGCCATGTTCGTTATGTCGGGCATCCGCAGCCTTTGACCCTGCCAAAATATATCAAAGGGGTTAAAAATATTATTATCAAGGGTGCGCTTATCCCTTTATGGGTCGATGAACTGATCCAGGAGCAGAAACAGACAGGGTTTCTGAATACGGATCCCATGGACATTGATGGCACAAAAGTAACACCCTATCATCTGGCCTTGAAACTTTGGGAAACCATTCCAGAAAGCAGAGATAACGGCCCCCAGTCTTCCGGACTTAAAGTCATTGTCAAAGGTGAAAAAGATAACAAAAAAATCACCTATACGGCGGATATGGCAGGTAGAATGGCGCCTGGAACCGGCCTGCCTGCTTCCATTGCATCTTTGATGATGGATGATGGAGATGTCACTGTAAAAGGTGTTGTCGCACCTGAAGGATGTATTGACCCGGATATTTTCCTGGGTGCATTTTTAAAAAGAGGGGCAAAAATTCATCAAAGCCAGAAAATCGAATCCATGTTTGAAACCAATTAACGGCCGTGTAAAATTATGGATTACCAGCGGTCAGAATCCTGGAGGTTAAATTTTAAATATAAGGAAGCAACATGGTGGAAACACCCCAATTAAATATTGCCAGAAGTCTTGAATTGTTTAATGAAGCAGCCGCTCTTATCCCGGGTGGTGTGCTCGGGGCAAGAAAACCTGGAGATTTTATTAAAGGAGAATATCCTATTTTTCTTGATACCGGAAAAGGTGCAAGGCTTGTTGATGTTGACGGCAATGAATTTATTGATTTTCTATGCGGATATGGCCCTGTTATATTGGGGTACAGGGAAGAAGAGGTTGATGAAGCTGTCTACAGCCAGATCAAAGAAAAAGGCTTCTGCTTTACCCTTACCCAGAAATTTCAGAACCAGCTTGCAAAAAAACTGACTCAGATTGTACCCAGCTCGGAAATGAGTATTTTCCTTAAAACAGGATCTGATGCAACCACTGCTGCCATACGTATTGCAAGGGCGCACACCCAAAAATTAAAAGTGATGCGGTGCGGCTATCATGGGTGGCATGACTGGTGCATTGAAATGAAAGGCGGCATCCCGAAAAAATTCTATGAAGATGTATATGAGTTTCAATATAACAGGCTTGATCAGCTTGAAGAGTTGATGGCTGAGCACGGCAAAGAGACTGCAGCAATTATCATGACACCTTTTGGGCATCCCAATCATAAAAAAATGGAGATCCCCAAGCCGGGATTTCTTGAAGGTGTCAGAAAACTGGCTGATGAAACTGGTTGTGTGCTTGTTTATGATGAAATCCGAACCTGTTTCAGGCTTGCAATGGGAGGTGCCCAGGAGCTGTATGGTGTAACACCTGATCTGACTGTTCTTGGAAAAGCGATGGGCAATGGATACCCGATCTCTGTTGTAACGGGCAGAAAAAATGTAATGATGGCCGCTGAGAGCAAGATTTTTATCTCTTCCACTTTTTTTCCAAACTCGGAAGCGTTCATTGCAGCCATCAAAACGATAGAGATTTTAGAAAGAGACCGTGTCCTTGAAAACATCTGGAAAAAAGGCCAGTGGTTAATGGAAAAAATCCAGGAAACCATTGATAAATATGATGTTGGAGCAGAACTGACAGGCGTGGCGCCAATGTTTTACATCACCTTTAAAAAAGATGAAAAAAGGTCATATAAAGGGAAAAGAACAGATTTTTATACCCAGCTCATACGCAAGGGATTCTTTTTTACTCCCTTTCACCACGCCTATGTCAGCTACAGACATACACAAGATGAGTTGGAACTCACCATTAAAGCGATTGATGAATCTTTAAACTTTATCAAGGAGAAATACAGTGGAAATTAAAATCAATTACTGCTCAGTTTGAAATTATGAACCCAGAGCTGCCGGGCTGGCAGAAAAAATACAAAATGAACTGGGGTTTAAACCGGAACTGATTCCTGGAGCAGGAGGGGTTTATGATGTGATTGTGGAGGGCAAAACCATCTATTCCAAACATCAGACAAAAAAGTTCCCTGACAATGACGAAATTATAAAATTACTTACGCCTTAAAAAACCCCAAAAGTACTTATGCCTTAAAAAACCCCAAAAGGCTGCTTTGTTTAAAGCAGCCTTTTGGGGAAAAGGAAAAAAAGATGAAAAAAATAATCTTTATTATGTT
>CAYZCC010000095.1:0-4695 GCA_964476805.1 uncultured Desulfobacula sp. | reverse complement strand
TGAATTTATTAAATAATTATTTTTATTTATTATGCCTTCCTTGCAAAACACTTTTTTTTACACTGTTTTTATTAATAAGAGTTCAAAATTTTGAACTCTTAAACATCAAAAATTACCCATAATATTCTAACCATCTGAAATAAAACAGGATATGATATGAATATCTGTATTCAAAAAATTAAACATGCAGATAGTGGAAGTATCTGCAAGGTTTAATAAGGGTCCCTTATTATATATATATTTGATTTACAAGTTGTAATTTAATACCTGTAAATATCAGATTTATAGGGTCCCTCAACAGGAATGCCAAGATAATCAGCCTGTTCCTGGGTCATCTTTGTAAGATTGACAGAGAGATTTTTCAAATGAAATCTTGCCACCTCTTCGTCAACCTCCTTTGGCAGTGTATAGACTCTGTTCTCAAGTTTTTCCCTGGAAAGTTTTATCTGTGCCAGTGTCTGATTTGAAAAGCTGTTACTCATTACAAAGCTTGGATGCCCTGTGGCACAGCCAAGATTCACAAGTCTTCCCTCTGCCAGAATAATGACAGACCTGCCGGATTCTAATGTCCACTTATCAACCTGGGGTTTGATAGTGGTTTTCACGGCTTTTGGATTGTCATTTATATGGCTCATTTCTATCTCATTGTCAAAATGCCCGATATTACAGATAATTGATCCCTCTTTCATTTCATCAATATGTTCACCCTTGATAACATGGTAATTACCAGTGGCAGTAACAAAAATATCTCCATGGGGAGCCGCCTCTTCCATGGTAACGACCTTATAACCTTCCATGGCTGCCTGGAGTGCGCAGATAGGATCAATTTCAGTGACCCAGACAATGGCGCCATACCCGCGCATGGATGCGGCACAACCTTTCCCCACATCACCATAACCTGCCACAACAACAGTTTTCCCTGCAATCATGACATCAGTCGCTCTCTTGATTCCATCGGCAAGTGATTCACGGCACCCGTAAAGATTGTCAAATTTGGATTTAGTAACAGAATCATTGACATTAATGGCAGGAAAAAGCAGCTCTTTTTTTTCAGCAAGCTGATAGAGTCTGTGAACCCCTGTTGTTGTCTCTTCTGATACGCCCCTTATTTTTTTTGCAATATTTGTCCATTTTTCTTTATCCTCAGACTGACTGACTCTCATTCTGTCCATCAGACATTTTTCATCCCTGGATCCAGATTTAAGATCAAGCAGAGAGGGGTCTTTTTCAACTTTTACTCCCTGATGAACATAGAGGGTTGCATCTCCACCATCATCAACAATAAGATCAGGGCCTGAACCATCCGGCCATAAAAGTGCCTGCTCAGTACACCACCAGAACTCTTCTAAAGTTTCACCCTTCCAGGCAAACACGGCGGCAGAACCTTTTTTAGCTATGGCTGCCGCTGCATGATCCTGGGTGGAGAAGATATTACATGATGCCCAGCGGATCTTGGCACCCAGTTCATAAAGGGTATCAATGAGCATGGCCGTCTGAATGGTCATATGAAGACTGCCCATGATTTTCAACCCTTTCAAAGGTTTTTGAGGACCATATTTTTCTCTGATAGCCATTAAACCCGGCATCTCTTTTTCTGAAAGCTGCATATCCTTAATCCCCTCTTCTGCAAGGGCAATATCTTTGACCTTGCAGGCTAAACTAAGATCAAGGTCTATATATAACGGGTCTTTTTTTGTCTGTAGCATGTCATACTCCTTTATACTAATATTTGTTTAGATATCAAAATATGTTGATATGTTGATATATTGATATTTAGATCAATACAGATAATCATCTTGAATGTCAATAAAAAAGCGGCCTCATTTTTAAATTTCTTAACTGAGACCGCTTTTTTATTTTCAGGTTCAACTAAACGATCATTGATTATTTCATTAAAAGTCTTAGATCCCAGCCAGATCCTTTATCTGATCTGCTTTATCTGCCCTTTCCCAGTAGAAATCAGGATCTTTTCTGCCAAAATGGCCATACGCGGATGTTTTTCTGTAGATGGGGCGGAGAAGATCAAGTGTCTCAATAATTGCAGCCGGTCTCAGGTCAAACAACTCTTTTATAATTTCAACTGCTTTTGATTCAGATATTTTACCGCTCCCCATGAAATCAACAAGAAGAGAGACCGGCTGGGCAACACCGATTGCATATGCCACCTGAACTTCGCATCTGTCTGCCACACCAGAGGCAACAAGATTTTTTGCCAGATATCTTCCCATGTATGATGCGCTTCTATCCACTTTTGAGGGGTCTTTCCCGGAAAAACACCCGCCGCCATTTCTGCCCTGACCGCCATAGGTATCAACAATTATCTTTCTGCCGGTAACACCGCAGTCTCCCATGGGTCCGCCGATAACAAATCTTCCAGTGGGGTTGATAAAAAATTTAGTATCGCCGTCGATCATATCCCCAGGAATCACTTTTTTTATGACCTCTTTTATAATTGCGGATTTCAGATCACCATATGACACATCCGGAGAGTGTTGGGAAGAGACGACTATGGTATCAACTCTTTCCGGTTGTCCATCGATATATTCTATTGTTACCTGGGATTTGCCGTCAGGTCTTAAAAAATCGAGCGCGCCATTTTTCCTGACCTGGGCAAGGCGTTTGGTCAGTTTATGGGCATAAATAATCGGCATGGGCATAAGCTCAGGGGTTTCATTGCTTGCAAACCCGAACATCAGCCCTTGATCTCCAGCTCCCTGCTCTTTATAAAGTCCTTCACCTTCATCAACTCCCTGGGCAATATCAGCAGATTGCTGATCAATACTTGTGACAACAGAGCAGGTCTGCCAGTCAAACCCCATATTGGAAGAGTTATATCCAATTTCTTTAATTGTATTTCTGACAACTTCAGGAATATCCACATAACAGTCCGTGGTAATCTCTCCGGCCACCATTGCAAGTCCTGTTGTTACCAAAGTTTCACATGCGACTCTGCATCTTTTGTCTTCAGCCATTATGGCATCAAGAATACTGTCAGATATAGCGTCTGCTACTTTATCCGGATGGCCTTCTGTTACGGATTCAGATGTAAAGAGGGATGATTTATGTTCTGACATTGCCAACTCCTTTTTATAATTTAGATGAATTTTACATTGTTTAAATGATACCGTAAGATTAATTATTTTATTTAATAAATTTTTATTTTCAGTTTGTCAATAAAAGTAGCCGCTAAAAATTCACAACCGCTCTGTTTGGTGTCTGCACAAAAACCTTATACGCTAAAGTGCAGAAATAAAAATGCAAAAAACTTGACAATTGCACCACCGCTTTTATGGTTTAATGAAGCGAAAAAAAACTTAAAACATGCTTGAAGAAGATATGCAAACAAAAAGTAAAATTACTGGAATCGGCTCTGCCCTTGTGGATATTTTAATCAATGGATCTGATGAATTCCTAAATTCACTTGGAAAAGAAAAAGGCGGAATGACGTTTATAGAAAATGAGGATATTCAAAAGATTTTATCTGCATCACAGCAAAAACCCACAGTGGTGCCCGGTGGTGCTGCCTGTAATACCATTGTCGGGATTGCAAGCCTTGGCGGTGATGCCAGATTTATTGGGAAAAGAGGAGATGACCGCTATGGTGAACGCTTTGAAGAGGAACTTAAAAGAAGCGGTGTTGCATCTCTTGTCTCAAAATCCAGCTCTCCAACAGGCAAAGTGCTCTCAATTATCACCCCGGATGCCCAGCGCTCCATGTTTACCTTTCTTGGCGCCTCCACTGAACTTGACCCTGAATCGATCACACCTGAAATGTTTAAAGAAACTGCCATCACAATGATTGAGGGATATCTTTTCTTTAACAAAGATTTAATGATGGCATCCCTGAAAGCGGCTAAAAAGGCTGATTCCCTTATCGCTCTTGATCTTTCAAGTTTTGAGGTGGTGAAGGCAGCTAAAGATACTCTTGATAACATAATAAAGGAATATGTTGATATTCTCATTGCCAACGAAGATGAGGCAGAGGCATATACAGGCTTAAAAGATGAAGTAGAATCCATTGAAAAAATGTCTTTGAATGTAAAATATGCTGTATTAAAAGTGGGAAAAAATGGCAGCTTTGTCTCATACAATAATAAAATTACTAAAATTGAACCTAAATCTGGCAGTGCGCCAAAAGATACAACCGGAGCCGGAGATTTGTGGGCCGCTGGATTTTTATTTGGAATTGCCAATGGCTTTTCCATTGAAAAAAGTGGAGAGATTGCATCTGCCTGTGGTTATGAAGTCTGCCAGGTCATGGGGGCACACCTTGATAAGGATGCCTGGACAAGGATCAAAAAACTAATATAATATTTGGACACAAACTCACCCATCCGCTTCGTTGCTGCAAAACCCTGCCAAATTGTAAAACAGGCCTCATGTACTATAGTACACTCCTGTTTCAGGATTTTTTGCGCCTTGCCTATGGGCAATTTTTCGTCCAAACACGGAATTCCACTGACGTTTGGGGACTGTAAGCACTTTATATGTCCGTTTTCAAAAAATTATCAATGATATTGGGGGTTTGACTTTTCGTGCGCCAGAAAGCAGTAGGCACACGACTTCTAACTTTTTTCTTTATAAATGAAAAGACACACGATATGAATGTAAGCATTATGTATCTCAGGACGACTTCCCGTAAAAATAGAGACGGCAGCACGATCACCTACTATCAGCTTGCCCACAATGAGCGGC
>CAYZCC010000094.1:0-8664 GCA_964476805.1 uncultured Desulfobacula sp. | reverse complement strand
TAACATACTCAAATTATATATAGTGACTTTGCCATTTTTGACTTTTTACGAGACCCTCAAGCATTGTAAGGCAGCGGATAATATAGAAAGGAAGGGAAAAAAGTGACGGTAGAGATATTTCACGGCACCACTATTCTCGCGGTGAGACATAAAAAGAAAATAGTGGTGGCAGGAGACGGGCAGGTAACACTGGGCAGTATTGTTACCAAACACAGGGCAAAAAAAGTTCGAAAAATTTATAATGACAAAATTATTACAGGCTTTGCAGGCGCCACTGCAGATGCCTTAACTCTTTGTGAAAAACTTGAAGAAAAACTTGAAAGGTATAATGGAAGTTTGACACGAGCCTGTGTGGAGCTTGCAAGAGAATGGAGAACAGATAAATATCTGCGCCGTCTGGAAGCAATGATGATTGCAGCTGATAAAGAGAATACATATCTGTTGTCAGGCAATGGGGATGTGATTGAACCAGATGAGGGAGTCATCAGTATTGGTTCAGGCAGTACATCTGCCCAGTCTGCGGCCATTGCAATGCTGGAAAATACAGAGCTTGAACCAGAAGAGATCGTTGAAAAAGCCATGAAAATAGCTGCTGATTTGTGTATTTATACGAATCATAATATAACCATAGAAAAATTTTAGTATTCATCCAGACACCACTTTTTAAGATAATTTAATAATAGAGACAATAAGAATAATGAAAGATTTAAAACCGAGCGAGATTGTAACAGAACTGGATAAATATATCATTGGTCAGAATGATGCCAAAAAATCAGTTGCTATTGCCCTTAGAAACAGATGGCGAAGACGTCAGCTTGATAAGGATCTTCAAGAGGAGATCGCACCTAAAAATATAATATTGATCGGGCCGACGGGTGTAGGAAAAACAGAGATTGCCAGAAGGCTTGCCAATTTAACCGACTCTCCCTTTTATAAAGTGGAAGCTTCAAAATTTACAGAGGTGGGTTATGTCGGGAGGGATGTTGAATCCATGATCAGGGATATTATGGAGTTGACAGTTAACCGTTTAAAAGCAAGGCAGCAGGATGAAGTCCAGGAAAAGGCAGCTGAAATTGCAGAAGAGAGGATTCTGGACCTTTTACTGCCGCCTCAGAACTCCAAAAAAGAGAGTGATGATTCTGGGAATGGTCAGGATGAGACAAGTTTAAGAGCAGAACCTGTAACATCCACCAGGGAAAAACTCAGGAAGATGCTTCAAAAAGGTAAACTTGATTCAAGACAGATTGACCTTGAGATGTCAGATAAATCTTCGCCCATGGTTGAGATTTTTTCCAATACAGGAATAGAGGAGATGGGTATTAATGTTAAAGATATGCTGGGCAATTTAATGCCTAAAAATACCAAACGCCGCAAGGTGAAGGTAAAGGATGCTGTAGAACTTTTGATCCAGGAGGAGACGGCGCATCTTGTGGATATGGAGAAGGTAAAAAGAGATGCAATCAATAGGGTGGAACAGTCAGGCATTATTTTTATTGATGAGATTGATAAAATAGCCGGAAAAGATAAAAGCTATGGACCGGAAGTCTCAAAAGAGGGTGTACAAAGAGATCTGCTGCCAATTGTTGAAGGAAGCTCAGTGCCTACAAAGTATGGCATTGTTAAAACCGATCATATCCTTTTCATCGCTTCCGGTGCTTTCCACGTATCCAAACCATCGGATCTCGTACCGGAACTCCAGGGGAGATTTCCCATCCGGGAAGAACTTCAGTCCCTTGGTGCCCACGAATTTACACGAATTTTAACGGAACCGAAAAATGCCCTCATACTTCAATATATTGCGCTTCTCAGAACCGATGGCGTTGAAATTGAATTTACCGATGATGCGGTTGAAAAAATTGCATCCATTGCTGTGGAAGTTAATTCAAGTACAGAAAATATTGGTGCAAGAAGACTTCATACATTAATGGAAAAACTCCTGGAAAAGATACTTTTCCAGGCACCTGATGTTGAAGATAAGCATATTGTAATCGATGCCTCTTTTGTGGAGGAGCAGTTGATGAATATTGTCAAAAATGAAGATTTATCAAGGTATATATTGTGAAACAGAGTGTAGCAGAGATACTGATTGAGGCGTTGCCTTATATTAAAAGATTTTCAGGGAAGACCCTTGTGGTCAAATATGGCGGGCATGCCATGAAAGATGAAAATCTTAAAAAAGATTTTGCCAACGACATCACACTGTTAAAATATATCGGCGTGAACCCGGTGGTTGTACATGGCGGCGGACCGCAGATTAATAAGGTTCTGGACGCCATGGGAATCACCTCAACATTTATCAGGGGAATGAGATATACAGATGATAAAACCATGGATGTCGTTGAAATGGTGCTTGGCGGTAAAGTGAATTCAGATATTGTGGCAGGAATTAACCGTCAGGGCGGAAAAGCTGTGGGGCTGACCGGGAAAGACGGCATGTTGATCACAGCCAATAAGATGACCATTGTCTATCAGGAAGATGAAAATAAACCTCCTGAAATAATAGATCCAGGCATGGTGGGGGCGGTTGCAAAGATTCATCCTGATATCATTTATACTTTGATTGATAAGGGGTTTATCCCGATTATTGCTCCGGTGGGTGTTGGGGAGAATGGTGAAACCTATAATATCAATGCAGACCTTGTGGCATCAAAAATTGCATCAGCCCTGGGTGCTGAAAGACTGATGCTGTTAACGGATGTAGATGGCGTACTGGATAGTGATAATCAACTTCTCTCTTCTGTTCATGCAGAAAAAATAAAGGATATGATTGAAAAAGGTCATATTAAAGGGGGAATGATCCCAAAAGTTGAATGTGCGTTGGATGCCATCGCCTGTAATGTACAAAAAGTTCATATCATTAATGGAAAACTGCCGCATAGTGTACTGATTGAACTGTTTACAAATTCCGGTATTGGAACAGAGGTGTTCAGGAGACAGAAGAGTGGAGGCAGTTGAAAAATTATGAACGCAATAAAAAAAACCAATGACTTTGTATTTCAAACCTACCTTCGACACGGCCGCGCATTTGTCAGGGGTGAGGGGTGTTTTCTCTGGGATGAGGATGGGAAAAAGTATACAGATTTTTTATCGGGAATTGCTGTGTGCAGCCTTGGGCACTGTCATCCAGAGATTACGAAAGCCATTGAAAAACAGGCTTCCACACTTGTTCATGTGTCAAATCTTTTTTATACCATGCCCCAGGCAGATCTTGCAGCAAAGCTTTGTGAAAAAAGTTTTGCAGACAGAGTGTTTTTTGCGAATTCAGGTGCGGAAGCAAATGAAGCCGCCATAAAACTTGCCCGAAGGTATTTTCAAAAACAGGGTGAGAAGAACCGATTCAGAATCATTGCCATGGAGCAGTCTTTTCATGGACGGACCCTAGCAACCCTTTCAGCCACTGGCCAGGATAAAATCAAGGAGGGATTTTCCCCTCTGCTTAAAGGATTTTCTTTTGTTCCTTTTAACAATATTGAAGCACTGGAAGATGAAATTGATGAAACAGTTTGTGCGGTAATGCTTGAACCGGTTCAGGGCGAGGGCGGTATTATCCCTGCTGACCCTTTATATCTGCAGGCTGTCAGAGACCTTTGCAATAAAAATGGCATATTATTAATTTTTGATGAAATCCAGTGCGGTATGGGAAGATGTGGAACTCTTTTTGCCCATGAATTATATAAGGTAACACCTGATATCATGACCCTTGCAAAAGCCCTTGGCAATGGTTTCCCAATCGGTACAATGCTGGCGGCAGAAGATGCAGCAGCAGGGTTTGATTTTGGAAGTCATGCCACCACTTTTGGAGGAACACCCCTTGCATCGGCCGCTGCTCTGGAAGTTGTCAATATTATCAGTGGAGAAAACTTTCTTGATCAGGTTTGTATAAAGGGAGAATATTTTAAAAAACAGCTTGAAAACCTCATGGATCGGCATGAAGCAGCTATTGATGTACGAGGAAAAGGCTTGCTGCTTGGACTTGAATTAAGTGTCAAAGACAATAAAAATGCTGCCTATTTTGTTGAAAAGTTAATGGAAAAAGGCTTTATAATAAATGGCATTCAAGATAAAATTTTAAGATTTTCACCGCCTTTGATTATTGGAAACAGTGAAATAGACAGGTTGATATCTGCCATTGACAGGCTGTTATAATAGAGGAGAAAAAACGGATAGAGGAGAAAAAATGGTATGAAAAAAGATTTATTATCCCTTCTGGATCTTGAAGAGAGTGATTTTGATAATCTCTTTAAAAGAGCAATCCAGTTAAAGGAGAGATATGCCAAAGGAATTTTTGATAAAGTATTGGCAGGAAAGATATTGGGATTGATTTTCGATAAAAAATCCACCCGGACAAGGGTGGCATTTGAAACCGCAATGATTCAGCTTGGCGGTCACCCCATTTACATGAGCACAAAGGACACACAGATTTCCAGAAATGAACCCGCCAGGGATACAGCAAGAGTTCTTTCAAGGTATATTGACGCTCTTGCCATAAGAACTTTTGAACACTCTCTTGTGGAAGAGTTTGCCAGAAGCTCATCAATACCGGTTATTAACGCTCTAACTAACTCTTTTCACCCCTGCCAGATATTAAGTGATATTATGACCATTATTGAACACAAAGGCCGCTGTAGAAACATAAGAATTGCCTGGGTTGGAGACGGCAATAATGTGATCAACTCCTGGATTAATGCAGCAAGTGTCTTGGGATTCGATCTTTTTGTGGCATGCCCTGAAGGGTTTGAGGTCAAACCGCAGATACTGGCGGATGCCGGAGTAGAGGAGAAATCAAATATTAAATTTACAAATGACCCCATCGAAGCTGTTAAAAATGCGGATGTTGTCTATACAGATATCTGGGCAAGCATGGGAGATGAAGATAAATTGTCGAAAAGAATAGATATATTTAAAGGATTTCAGGTGAACAGGCAATTGTTGTCCCATGCAGACAGTGATGTGATGGTAATGCATTGTCTGCCTGCCCACCGGGGTGAAGAGATCGCTGAAGATGTTCTTGAGGCAGGCAGTGCTGTATTCTGGGATCAGGCAGAAAATAAAAGACATATGCATAAGGCAATTTTGGAAAGTTTGATATTGGGTAATTAAAACAACAGTGCCGGAACGAAATCCTGATAATTTTCCAAAGCAGCGGTTTTCGACCGGGTACAAAACAGACAGATGCTGATATGATAGACAGAAGCAGTGAAAAGGTATGGAGTGGAAGATTTTCCAAATCCACTGATAAACTCATGGAAAAATTTAATGCCTCCATTGATGTGGACAGACGTCTTTATGAGAGTGATATTGAAGGAAGCATTGCCCATCTTAAAATGATGGCAAACGAATCCATTATTACTAAAAGCGAAGCAGAAACATTGATTCAAGGGCTTGGCAAGGTCAAAAAACAGATTGAAAACAGTGAAATAGAGTTTTCAGCAGATCTTGAGGACATCCATATGCACATTGAAGATGCACTTGGCAAAGTCGCTGGGGATGTGGCAAAAAAACTGCACACAGGGCGCAGCAGAAATGATCAGGTTGCCCTGGATATAAGAATCTACCTGAAAAAAGAGACAAGGATTATTATTGATCTTCTGAGTGGATTCCAAAAATCCATTGTGAATCTGGCTGAAAACCACCTTGATGTGATAATGCCGGGATACACACATCTTCAAAGGGCCCAGCCAATCTTATTCTCCCACCACCTTCTTGCATATTATGAAATGGTGAAAAGAGATATTGAAAGATTTGAAGATGGTTTCAAGAGAATTGATGTAATGCCTTTGGGAACAGCTGCGCTTGCTGGAACGACCTATCCCCTGAACCGTGAATTCACAAAAGAGGTACTCTCTTTTTCAAAGGTTTCAGATAACAGCATTGACTCCGTATCAGACCGGGATTTTATCATGGAGTTTATCTCAAACGCCTCCATAGTCATGATCCATCTTTCAAGACTTTGTGAAGAGTTGATTCTCTGGTCATCTTCAGAATTCTCCTTTATCACCATATCTGATGCATTCACCACAGGATCAAGCATCATGCCCCAGAAAAAAAATCCAGATGCAGCTGAACTTGTAAGGGGTAAAACCGGGAGAGTTGTGGGGAACCTTGTATCCATTCTTACGCTCATGAAATCCCTGCCCCAGGCATACAACAAAGATATGCAGGAAGACAAGGAGCCACTGTTTGATACGGTTGATACCATTAAAACATGTACGGAAGTTTGTACAAGAATGTTTGAAAATTTAACAATCCACAAGGATAGAATGTATACGGCCTGCTCCACAGGCTTTTTAAACGCAACAGATCTTGCTGACTATCTTGTTTCAAAAGGTATGGCTTTCAGAGAGGCACATAGAGCTGTCGGCATGGCAGTCGCTTTTGCGCTTAATGCCGGAAAGGAGCTTGACCATTTAAATCTTGATGAGCTTAAGAGTTTCAGTGAATTGATTGATTCAGATGTTTATGAATTTATTACCATTGAAAAAATGATTGAAAGACGGATTTCATATGGCGGCACAGGCTTTGAAAATGTTAAAGCCTCTGTAAAAAGAGCCAGGGAGGATCTTGGATTGAAATGAAAAATCATAAAATGATAACTCAGGTTTTAATCGTCGTCTCCATGGTCATGTTATCTGTTTTTTCAGGGTGCGGTAAAAAAGGACCGCCACTTCCTCCTGAAATAAAAGGAGAGCAGATAGCGGCCCCTTTTGATGTGAAGCATACACTGGATGGAACAAAAATAACACTTTCATGGAGACATGAAATTGATAAAAAGACAGCGGCCATAGAACCGGATCGTTTTAAAATATTCATGGCAAAAAAAACTTTTAAAGAGTGCACAGGGTGTCCTTTTCAGTTTAATCATATCGGATCTGCTGCCGTGCCTTCCAGGGAGTTTGTTTTTGAACTGGAAAAAGGGTTTAAATACTATTTCAGAGTCCAGGCCACAGGTGCGGACAGCATGAAAAGTGAATATTCAAAAGCGATACGGGTGGAATTTAAATAGATATGCACACGGCCTATCTGAGCATTGGCTCAAATATAGGTGAAAAGAGCAGGCATCTTGATAATGCAGTTACTCGCCTGGACAGAAGTGATAAAATTGATGTGATAAAGGTGTCATCTTTTTATAAAACCCAGCCCCAGAATTATACAGATCAGGAGTGGTTTGTAAATGCAGCCTTAAAAATAAAAACACAACTCAAACCTGAAAAACTGCTTTCCACCATAAAAAACCTGGAAAAAGAGCTGGATAAAGAGGGGAAATCCTTTAGATTCGGCCCAAGAGTTATCGATCTGGATATTATATATTATGATGATTTGATTTTAAAGACCGATCTGCTTGAAATTCCACATCCAAGAATGCATGAAAGATGTTTTGTATTAATACCAATTTGTGATATCGGCGCTCACAAAATGCATCCGGTTTTAAATCTAAGATCAGATGAACTGTTACAAAAAATAGAAAAACAGGGAACCCAGGAGGTTATTTATCTAAATAAAGGAGATTAAAATTGAAATTTTTTATAGACACTGCCAATATTGAACAGATCAAAAATGCCAGTAAAATGGGCATGGTGGACGGAGTTACAACCAATCCATCTTTAATTGCAAAGGAAGAGGGTGAATTCAAACAGATCATTACGGATATCTGTAAGATTGTGAAAGGCCCTGTCAGTGCAGAAGTGATCAGTTTAGAGTATAAAGGCATGGTGGAAGAGGCTTTGGAACTTGCAGAAATTGCTGATAATATTACCATTAAAATTCCCATGACCGTTGAAGGATTAAAAGCGGTTAAAACGCTTTCGGATAAAGGCATTAAAACAAATGTAACACTCGTATTTTCAGCACTTCAGGCGTTGATGGCTGCAAAGGCAGGCGCCACTTTTGTAAGCCCTTTTGTGGGCAGACTTGATGATCTGGCGCAAGAGGGTATGGGGTTAATTGAAGAGATTGTTCAGATTTATCAAAATTACGGTTTTGAGACCCAGATCATCGCGGCCAGCGTAAGAAATCCCCTCCATGTGAGGGATTCAGCTCTTCTCGGGGCAGATGTTGCAACCATTCCTTATGGGGTACTCCAGAAACTTGCATCCCACCATATGACTGACAAGGGCATTGAGGCCTTTATGGCAGACTGGAAGAAAAAGAACGGGTAATTGACAAATTTAATATTGACAAATTTAATTTACAGGTCTATAAATCCTTTTTGTTTGTCGGGCGGGAATAACTCAGTGGTAGAGTGCGACCTTGCCAAGGTCGAAGTCGCGGGTTCAAATCCCGTTTCCCGCTCCAGATAACTGCTCGAGGCAGAGTGGCAGTTTTTTAAATCTGCTTTCAAAAAATTACAAAAATCTAAGATAAATCAAAATGATTTTTGAACGATAAAGGCGGCTTGGCCAAGTGGTAAGGCGACGGCCTGCAAAGCCGTTATTCTCCGGTTCAAATCCGGAAGCCGCCTCCAATTGATAATAAAGGGTTTCAGTAATTTGCTGAAACCCTTTTTTTGTGCCAAAAATGAGTGCTCCCCTTTTCCGGATCAGCTCCGGCAAAGAAAAACCGTTAAGTTTTCCCTGTTCCGCAAAAGAACTCATATTTTTATTTTAGTTTACAAAATGACTATATACGACGGACCAACCTGGGGTTCATCTCATCACGTAGCCAGTC
>CAYZCC010000093.1:4138-8670 GCA_964476805.1 uncultured Desulfobacula sp. | reverse complement strand
AAGGATATACTGGTCATGGATGGAAGGCGCTGTAGCGGCCGTACTGCTGCTCGGTGGCGGTCTTGTGGCACTTCAAACAGCCGTTACGCTGGCGGGCGTTCCTTTTGGCCTGGTTATCTTGTTTATGATCTGGTCGCTGCAAACCGGCCTTTCCGAATACAAAGAGGAAATGTCTCAGGTGACGGTTGAAGATAATGTATCTTAAAAAAAATAATCAGAGGAGATCTATCATGATTAAAAAGCTACTTTGTAATAGAATTATTCTTATTTTAGTCTGTGTGTTTATGGCGGAATTCTGGCACACACCTTTAGTTTATTCACAACAGAAAACCTTGACCATCGTATTGGAGGACTGGTCTTCGGAAATTGCAAGCGCCAACATTGTCAAAGCAGCGTTAAAGGAGCGCCTGAATGTGAGATGCATCCTGAAACGAATGAGTGTTACGGATCAGTACGAGGCGCTATCCAATGACAGCATGGATGTCATTCTCGGCGCCTGGCTGCCATCCCAGCAACCTTACTATGAAAAACATAAAAGCGGGTTCACTGATCTTGGCCCTAATCTTGAAGGTGCACAGCTGGGATTGGTAGTCCCCCAGGTGTCCAGTACCTGGTTAGTCTCCCAGGATGGACAACATACCGAACCTTACATGAGGATCGACTCAACAGAAGAGCTCGACAGTCATTTTGACGATTTCCGAGGAAAAATTTTTGGTATAGAAGAGGATTCCGGCATGATGAAAACCATGCGTGAGAAATTGATACCAGCTTATGGGCTAGAGAATTTTGAACTTGTGGCCGGAAACGAGATAACCATAACAGCACAGTTGGCGAACGCCATCAGAAAAAAGGAATGGATTGTGGTGCTCGGGTGGACACCCCATTGGAAATTCGGTCGATGGAAACTCAAATTCCTGGATGACCCCAAGAAAATATGGGGAGGAACGGCAAGAATCCACACGCTTGTCCGCAAAGGATTAAAACAGGATATGCCAAAAATTTACCAGGTACTGGACAACTTCAACTGGACGCCTGAGGAGATGGAACAACTCCTGGTGTGGAATGAGATGAAAGATGCACCCTATGAAAATGCTATACGATGGATGAATTACAACAAGAAGCGTGTAGATTCATGGTTTCAATAACACTACGGACAATTTCCGTAGTCTGGGGAACTATCTCTGCTAATTAAATGAATAAATAACATCGAATATCTGGGAGGACATTAAAATGCAAAACATTAAGACTATACTCATACCTACAGATTTTTCAAAGAATTCCGATCTGGCTCTGCAAAAATCCATCGAATACGCTGTAACCTGTGATGCGACCTTGCATCTTACCTATGTAATGCCTGATACGCCGAATATCTTCAAACTGAGCAAATACATGGAAAAAGGCCGGCAACAAATTCTGAATGAGCTTGAAAAATCATGTGAAATCTATTTTGAAAAACAAATCAGCAAGTTTCAGGATTTTAAAGATGTTAAGATAAAGACTCATGTGCTTAACGGTATCCCGTTCAAAGAGATTTTAAGATACGAAAAAAAGTTAAAACCGGACCTGATCGTGATCACCGCACAGGGGGAAAGCGCCCTGGAGGAGGTTGTATTCGGTGGTACAGCCAATAAGGTCATTCGCTATTCGGCCAGCCCCGTTCTACTGGTTAAAAAACCCAAATACAGTAAATCGGGGGATTGATTTACAGGAAAGTGAAGGAAAACAGGCTGACAACTTACTGAACACTGATAATTTATCAGGCAAGAATGACGGGATCTGTCTGCCTGTTTTTGCTCATATCCCAAAAATCAACAATTTGAAAAAGGAGGTTACGTTGTGAAACGCAACTTGCATGCAGGTTTCCTGCAGAGCGGGGGATTAAGCCTCAACATGTTTACGAAGGATGAGCTGTATGAGATCCATCTGGCCACCCTTGAAGTACTCCAGCATACAGGGGTGTACTTTGAGGATGAGGAAGCCAGACAGATTCTCGCAGACGGTGGTGCCATGGTTGATCCTGAAACAGATGTTGTGAAATTCCCTCCCTACATGGTTGAAGATGCCATTCGGTCGGCCCCGGGGAGTGTTAACCTCGCAGGCCGTGATCCGGACAATGACTATGTACTGGGGAATAACCGGGTCGGTTTCACCAATTTTGGTGAAGGAATATCGATTGTCGATATCAACACCGGAGAATTGAGGGAAACCGTAAAAAAAGATGTAGAGGAGAGTGCCGTTCTTGTCGATTATCTCAACGGGATCGACGTTTACGAGCGGGCAGTCGGCGCCCATGATGTCAATCAGGATGCCCAGCCGCTCCACAATGCGGAAGCCTTTCTTTCCAATACCACCAAACACTGTTTCCATGGAGCAGGGAACGGGCTGTTAATGAAAGCCGCCATTAAAATGGCTGTTGCTATTCAGGGAGATGAGGAAAAATTCAGAAAAAGACCCATTATCTCCTTTAACACCTGTCCGATCAGTCCGTTGAAATTGGTCAGGGACTGCACCGAAATTATCATCGAAGGGGCAAGATCCGGTGCGCTCGTCAATGTTTTAACCCAGGCACTTGCCGGTGGTTCAGCACCGGTAACGCCTGCAGGAACATTGGTCATCCATAATGCAGAAGTTCTCTCCGGTATCGTCCTCGGACAAACAGTTAAAAGGGGAACCCCTATGATGTTCGGCAGTTCCACCTGTCCCCTTGATCTGCGTATGGCAACCGCAACCGTAGGATCACCGGAATGTGCCATCATCAATGCCGGTGTTGCGGCACTTTCAACCTACTATCTGCTGCCCAGCTGGGTCGCCGGTGGATAGGCTGATTCAAAGATACCAGACGGACAGGCTGCCCATGAAAAGACATTAACAGGTCTGCTTACAGCTTTGGCAGGTGCCAATCTGATTTATGGCCTGGGCATGTTGGAATCAGGTGTCACATTTGATTATGGTCAGCTCGTCATGGACAATGAATTTGCCCAGATGATTAAACATGTTGTAAACGGTATCCTTGTGAATGAGGAGACCCTTGCAGTGGATATAATCGGCAAGGTAGGGCCCTTTAACCAGTTTATCACTGAGAAACATACGTTCAATCATATGAAAAAGATGTCACAGCCTTCTCTCATAGACCGCAGGGTTCGGGATAAATGGAAAAAGGCCGGAGGTCATACCATGCATGAAAAAGCGATGGACAAGGCCCGTGATATCCTAAAGAATCACAAACCGACACCTCTTCCCGACGATGTCCGATCCAGGATGAGATCCATTGTTGAAGAGACTGAGGCTCAGATTCAAGAAAATAAGGAAATGGCAAAAAAATAAGGAAATGGAAGGAAAGTAATTTTTTTTTTGCCACAAGCAGGGGGAGGATCGTTTCTCCCCCCCTGCACTATGGAATGCGTTACACTTATGGAATGTTACCCATTACACAATCAACAAAGACCCACTCACCGTTCCGAGATGTAATCAGGATAACCAACTCAAATTACATCAAATCATGATATATTCAATCTCCCGGATTTACTGGCATGAAACTTGAAGTTACATTGAAATTACAATATAAACAACCGCTCATTTCAGTAGAAAAATTGACGTCACTCATCAGAAAGAAGGAGGAACTGTGAATATTGAAGACAAAAGTGAACTCCAAGTGGAAAACCTTTGTATGACTTATCACACTGAAGACGGGACCGAGGTCCATGCCCTTGAAGATATTAATTTTACTATGAACCAGGGGAATCTTGTCGTTGTGGTGGGCCCTTCAGGCTGCGGTAAAACGACGCTGTTAAACACGATTGCCGGTTTTCTGACACCGACAAGCGGACAGATAACATTGAATGACGAAGTTATTACCACTCCTGGGGCGGAAAGGGGAGTTGTCTTTCAACGAGGAGCGCTTTTTGAATGGCTTACCGTATACGAGAACGCTATCTTTGGCCTGAAAATGCGGGGAGTAGACGTTAAAAAAAGCCATAACCGGGTGATGGATTACCTTGAACTGGTCGGATTGACTGATTTTGTCGACACCCCGATTTACAACCTTTCCGGTGGCATGCAGCAACGAGTGGCCATTGTTCGCTGCCTTGCAAACAACCCTTCCATCCTGCTGATGGATGAGCCTCTGGGTGCACTTGACGCGCTGACCCGTGAAAAAATGCAGGCTTTAATCCTTCATATATGGAAAAAGACCGGGAAAATGGTTTTTTTTATTACTCACAGTGTTGAAGAAGCCATCTATCTTGCCACGGACCTTTTTGTCATGTCGGCAAGGCCGGGTCAGATCATGAAACGGTATCAATTGGATTTCTGCCACCAAGGCCTTGAAAAAAATGCGAGGGAACTCAAATCTGACCCTGAATTTATCAAGATCCGTGAAGAAATCCTGGGTATTATTTGGAGCATGGAAGAGGAGACTTCAGCTCATGGAGGATAAAAGCCATGGAAAAATCTACGGTATGTTGGTATAATTAAAAATTTCCATGACCCAGAATAACCGAACCGGCCTGCTTTTTGCCATGTAAGCAAAAGAA
>CAYZCC010000093.1:0-4038 GCA_964476805.1 uncultured Desulfobacula sp. | reverse complement strand
TAAGCAAAAGAAGTAAGCAAAAGAAGTAAGCAAAAGAAATGAGCAAAAGAAATGAGCAAGAGAAATAAGCAAAAGAAATGGCAGGCCCTAACCATGAAAAGAAAACGGAGGAGATCAATGAAAGTTTGGAAGCATTTATTAATGGTATGTTTTTCAGTTTTAATGGCGATTACCTTTTTTACAGCAGGCCCTGCAGCAGCAAAGACAAAAAAGATTACCATCGCCTATTTCCCTGGGTGGCCCGGGACATTTGAGTATGGATGGGCACAAGGGTGGTTTGAAAAAGAGATGGGTGTGAAAGTTGATTTCAGAGAATTTGGTTCAGGTGCAGATATGACCACTGCCATGGCATCCGGCGATATCTCCATTGCTTATGCTTTGGGAACAACGCCTTTTACGATTGCCGTGACACAAGGCCTGCCGTTAAAACTGGTTGCTATTTCGGAAAATTACAGCCAGTCGGAAAACCTTGTAGCAAGATCCGGTACCGGCATTGTGTCACCGCGCGACCTTATCGGGAAAACGGTGGGTGTACCATTCGGAACTACAGCACACTATCGTTTCATGGGTATCCTCAATACCTTTGGTATCAAAGAGAATCAACTTAAAATACTTGATTTAAGCAACCCGGACATCATTTCCGCTTTTATAAGGAAAGATATCGATGCCGGCTGCGCATGGGAACCCGCTGTCAGCCAGATGCTTGGAAACGGTGGGCACCTCCTTGTATCATCTGAAGATCAGATTCGATGGGGGTACAGCACCTACGGGGTTGTTGCAACCTCTGAAAAATTTGCCCAAGAAAGCCAGGACCTTATTGTTAAGTTCCTACAGGTAATGAATGATTCCACCGCTTTTTATCACAAAGATCCAGCGGCCTGTTATCCTCTCATCGGGGAAAAAGCAGGTATCACAGCTGAAAAAACAAAAGCCATTATGGATACTATGGGGTTTTATGAAAAAAATGTTCAGTTAAGTCCAGCGTGGATGGGAACTACAGGTAAAACCGGGGATATTGTGGTGAATTTGAAAAAAGTCGCAGATTTTCTCGTCAGCCAGAAAGCACTGGATAAAGCCAAAGATGATTACAGTCAATTCATCGATTCCTCATATATGGAGAAAGTAAAATAGTAAATAAAGGGTAAAACAGAAATGGCAAATGTACTGATCAAATTTAAGAGGGTACTGGGATTTGGTGATGAAAGCGATTTTGAAAAGAAGAAGACTGTTAAATTCGGTGATCCGTCTGCTGAAGGTAAAGGAAGAAAGTGGAGCATCCTAAGCCTACTCATTATATTGACAGCATGGATTGTTGTCTGCGAGTTGGAAATTGTACCGCCACTGTTCTGGCCTTCACCAACAGCCGTTTTTAAGAAATTTTACCTGATTTCCGTAGAGGGTTACAGGGGACACACACTGGCAGGCCATTTCCTCATCAGCTTTTACAGGGTGATGGCAGGCTTTCTCCTGGGTACAATCCTGGGTACGCTTTTGGGTATCTCCATGGGGTTGAGCAGTATTGTGCGCGGCCTTTTTGATCCTATCATTGAGCTGTACCGGCCGGTTCCACCGCTGGCCTACATTCCCATCATCATCATCTGGATGGGAATCGGGGACTCCGGTAAAATCATGTTACTTTTTTTGGCTACATTTGCCATCATGGTGATCAATGCCAGATCCGGTGTAAAAAGTGTTACTGTTGAAAAAATTCATGCCGCTTATTCGCTTGGTGCCACAAAAGGGCAGGTACTCAGGCATGTTATCCTTGTCAATGCACTGCCTGAAATATTTACTGGTATGAGGGTTTCCATGGGTGTCTGCTGGGCGACACTGGTTGCTGCGGAAATGGTTGCTGCGACGGCAGGTTTAGGTTGGATGGTATTAAATGCGGCCCGGTATCTTAGAACAGATATCGTAATCATGGGTGTGATTGTCATGGGGGTCATCGGTTATGGATTTGATCTTTTCATGCGATTGCTTGAAAACAAGCTTATCCCTTGGAAAGGGAAAGCATAAATATGAATCGAAAAAGAGGCGCAGAGGCGCAGGCATCTCAATGTTCTGCGCCTTTATCAATCAATTTGAAGAATTATTCATCACTAACAACTCAATAAACAGTCGTGCGGTCGATGAAAAAATGGAGAAGAAAAAAAAATGTTCGAAGTAATCGGAGAAAGGATCAATACCTCCAGAAAAAAAGTCCAGGAAGCTGTGGCAAATAGAGATGCGGCTTATATTGTCGATGATGTAAAAAAACAGGAGCAGGCCGGTGCATCTTTTATTGATGTGAATGCAGGTGCCAGAATCGGTCATGAAGAAGAGGACATGAAATGGCTTCTCAACACTATCCAGCCGGCAGTTGATCTCTCCCTGGCTTTGGATTCACCTGATCCGGCCATTCTTGAAATGGCTTTTGCCATGGTTGAAAAAAAACCGTTGATCAACCCCATCAGCCTGGAAAAGGAACGCTTTGAAGCTATGATGCCGTTTCTTGAGGGAAAGGACTGCAAAATAATTGCTCTCTGTATGGATGATAAAGGAATGCCGGTATCCTCTGACGATATTATTGAAAGAGCCCATACTTTGATCACTGAACTCAATGCGATCGGTATCGCCACAGATGCGATCTATGTGGATCCTCTGGTACAACCCATTTCTACGGATGGCAATAAAGGTATTATGGTTTTGGAGGCCGTCAGAGGTATTAAGGCCAAATACCCGGAAGTACATATAACAGGCGGCTTATCCAATATTTCCTATGGGTTGCCCCAAAGAAAGATCATCAATCGCACCTTTGTTACCCTGATGATGGATGTGGGTATGGATAGCGCCATTATTGATCCATTGGATGAGAAGATTATGGCTACGATTCAAACCGCTGATATGCTGCTTGGCAAAGATGATTTCTGCGCTAATTTCATCAAGGGTGTCAGGGCAGGACGAATAATCAGTTAAAAGGGACAGGATAATCTTGAGTGGCAATGACAATCATCCCATTGGCGCCGAGGCTGTTTGCATGAAATGCAAAATTGGCAGGGGCACCTCCCAAGATTTTAAATCCAGGGAAATCCTCCCAAAGTACTTATCCAATGCCTATTAAATTAAATTGATCCATTTTTGATACTCATTACACAGTAAATATTTAGGGGGTTCATCTTCCTCAATTTTTGGGAAGCGTCCAATCGGTTCCAAAAATCGATTATCATTATCATCATCATTCACCTCAGACACTTCACCAATAACAACATCACCACTCCCTGGTTCAGGGTAAAATTTATGATAAATATAAGGCTCTAAAAATATACTTTCACCGGGTTTCAAGGTAACAATACTACCCGCATTCACGGCGTATTTTACACCATCAATCGATATTGAAAAATCTTTTTTAGATAGGGATTCATCCTTGGCTGATTGATACAGTTCAAGTTGCAGATTGCCACCGCCGCGATTGATGATATCTTCTTTCTTCTTCCAGTGAAAATGCATGGGTGCAATCTGACCGTCTTTGCATACCATTATTTTTTCTGCATATGTTTTTGAGTATGTATTCTTATTATAGTTGCCATTTCTAATCGTAAACAATAATAATCCCTGGTTATTAAAGTTATTGCTTCCATAGTCGGTAACATCCCAGCCTAGCATATTGTCTACAATTTCAATGGTTTCGGTTCCTTTTTTTGACCAGTCATCCGGTGTCCAATAGGCAAACGGCGGCAATTTGAAACCGATCTGCCTAAATAAATTGACAGCATATAATATTTCTTTGTTTATTTCGGAGCGTTTCATAAAGGTCCTCTATTCCGGATATCTCACAAAACAATGCGATTAAATAATAATCTGATAAAATATCTGGATTTAAGTTTTCAATTAATGAATCTTATTTGTATGGGTACCACAAAAAAATGGAAAAAAAAATAATATTTTATTCACTGAGTCAATTAATTCTTGAAGTTTTTATTTTATCTGATTATACCAATAGAAGGTTTCAGGAATGTTACCTTTGAAACATTATCGCTTAACAGTTATTAAATAAAATTT
>CAYZCC010000092.1:2128-8757 GCA_964476805.1 uncultured Desulfobacula sp. | reverse complement strand
AGAAAACTTCTTTTAACTTTTTTTCTAACAACTGCCTTTAAAATTCTAAAAAGAAAAGAAGTGACTGGACCCAATTTTTTTACAAAAATTGTCGTGTTGCCACCCTCTTCGAGATGGGATATGGTTAACAAAATATCTTCATAGGGAAGTGTCACAATACCTGATACCACTTCCCCTGATGCTTTCATCATTTTATATCTGAAATAATTCATATTCTCTCTATTTTAGACTGCCAATTACCCGGACAGCCTCTTCAATACTTGTGATGCCCATTTTTACTTTTTCTGCTGTGACCGCAACAATATCCTGAAACCCTTTTTCCCTGGCTGCAGCAGCAATATCATTGAGTTTCTCATCTGCTCCAATCATGACAGCAAGTTCAGAGTCTATTCTCAAAAATTCATAAACAACGGTTCTTCCAAAATATCCTGAGTTATTGCAGAGATTGCAGCCTTTTCCACGATACAGTTTCCTAAGGTCAGGATCTTTTAGATAATCACGTTCCCACTGCTCAGGTAGATACTCTTCTTTGCAGGAGTTGCAGATGCGCCTTATAAGTCTTTGACTGACAACACCGATGAGAGAGTCGGAAATCAAATAAGGCTTGACTCCAAGATCCCTTAATCTCGGGACAGCCCCCAGGGCAGAGTTGGTGTGAAGTGTGGACAACACCATATGTCCTGTGCTTGATGCAGATATGGCAGCACTTGCCGTCTCTTCATCCCTTATTTCTCCCACGAGAATGACATCTGGATCATGGCGTAGAAAGTATCGGACTGCAGTGGAAAAGGTATATCCTGCTTTTTTATTGACCTCTGTCTGCCGAAGAAGAGACATACTGACCTCAATGGGATCTTCAACAGTAAGAACATTTTTTTCAAGCAGGTTAAGGCATCGGATTCCCGCATAAAGTGTGGTTGATTTTCCAGAGCCTGTTGGACCGGTCAACAGAAGAATACCAAAAGGCTCATTAAACATTTTTTCTATCCCCTGAATATCTGTGTTAAAGAACCCCAGCTCTTTTAAACCCATAAAAGCTCTGCTTACAGGAAGGACTCTTAATACCATATTTTCTCCATAGGGTGTTATCTCGGTGGAGACTCGAAATTCATATCTGTTATTGAGGACAGAATCTGTAAAACGCCCATCCTGTGGGATTCTCTGTTCTGCAATATCCATATCTGCTTTTGTTTTCAGTGAGGCCACCACTCGTTTTAAAGAGAAGGGAAATGTGGCAACTGACTGCATCACTCCATCGACTCTAAGACTAACATTCAGTGTCTGCTCCATGGGTTTCAAGTGAATATCTGTCGCCCTCATTTTTATGGCAAGATGCAGGATATGTTTGATAAGGTTATCCATACTTCTTGCCATTTCACTGTCATTGGCCAAAAGGCGGACTTCTGTTTCAATCGCCTGTTCCACCGGGTTTTCAAGGAAATAGTAGGATTTGTTAATGGTATCGATAATTTTACTTCTTTCACCAATATGAAATCGTGGAACAAGACCTGTATTTCTTGTGACCAGTTGTGCAATCCTTGTATTATTCAAATCGCTTACAGCAACATCCATATATCTATCATCCATGGAGAAGGGAAGGAAGATATTGTTCAGGCAAAGCCGTTTGTTAAAAAGCCTGAGAAGCCTCTCTTGGGGAAGGACTTCATCAACATCAATATAGGGCACATTTTCCTGACTTGATAATACGGATACAATATCCATTTCAGTGGCAAAGCTTAAACGCTCCAGCACTTCACCAAAAAGCTCTTTTGTTACTTTCTGCTCTTGTAAGGCAAATTGAATATGTGCTTCATTAATAATCCCCTTTTCCTGTAACAGCACTCCGATGAATTTGTTTTTCTGGGATTTATCCATAATCAATATCCTTATGACTCCTTATTGGATTTACCACGATCTGTTTTTTTTTGGGTTTGCCAGTAAAAATATGGTTTCAGGGTCTGGAAAACCTGTAACAGGCAGATGATTCAAGTTTTGAAATTCTAATATCCTCTCCATCGTAATGTTTCCAACGATACCGTCAATACCAAAATCATACAATAGGGCATCCGTTAAAAGTTTTTGAAGCGTTTTGATCTCTTCTCCCCTGTAACCAGAATAAAATTTTACAACTTTCAGCCATGGCTTCCAGAAAAGATAAAATTCTGGGTTTTCAGCACCACGGCCAGTTCTTGACAGGATAGTATACGTCTCTTTGATATGGTTTGGAATTGAACTGAGTACAATGAGCTGATATCCTGATTGATCAAAAATCGTACTTCTGATACTGTTCATACTGTTTTGTTCCAGATTTTTGTTAAATTCAACGGCAAAAGATTCCAGCCCGTATGCCCTGAGAAATGATTTAACAGATTCAGAACCAGCCGGTTTTATTTCACTGCTTTTATTATCCGGCGCTGTATCAATGGAGGAGTGTTCTTCTGATATCCCGGCAATGGGAGACGGCTGCTCATTAGTGGGAACAGGTTTTAAAGCAGCGGGAACAGGTTTTGAAACAATGACATCCTGTTTTGCTGCTGCGGGTTCTTTTTTATTAAGATAAAAGTAAAAAACTACAGATCCTCCCACCATCCCAATAATAATGAGAATAAGAGTAAAGATTATAAAAGAAGAAAAATATCCGGGAGATTTTTTTTTCGGAATATCCAATATGAGTTCTTTATCTGCCTGGTCAATGAATCTTGTTTTAATGATATATGTTTTACTGCTGAAAGCAAGATAAAGCGCCTGATCCATTATCATATTAATTCTGCGGAAATTGCCGCCACTCTTTTTAAATAATTTTTTGATGGCATTTTTTTTGATAGTGATTTTTCCGGAATCACCCGCTGAGTTTAATTTAAACTGTATATATTTTTCCAGTTCTGACTGTGTTAAAGGGATCGGTTCCTGCTGTGCTGTAATACGGCTTTTTAATTGCCTCAGCTCGTGGGAATCAAGTTTTTCCATTAATTCTGACTGACCGATGAGAAGTATCTGTACCAGTTTTTCCCTGTCTGTCTCAAGATTTGATATCATCCTTACAAGCTCAAGACTTTCAATGGTCAGATTCTGGGCATCATCAATGAGGATTGCACAATTAATGCCTGCTTTGTTCTTTTCTAACAGAAAATTATTTAAAAGGGTCATCAGTCTGGACAGACCTTTTTGACCCGCTTCAATTTCAATTTCAGTTTCAGTTTCAATGCCAAAATCTGTGATAATCGCCCTTAATAAATTCTCTCCCTGGAAAAAAGACTGCAAAATCAGTGAAGTTTCCACTTCATGCTTTTCAAGTGTCTGGATAATCCTGCGGCTCAAAGTAGTTTTCCCAAGACCGATTTCACCGGTCAGAACCATAAAGCCTTTTCTTGAAACAATTGCGCGGGTCAGATCTGTTATTATTTTATCACTCTGCAGCGATATATAAAAGTCAGTATTATCAGGAGCCGAAGGAAACGGGTTGTATGAAAGTCCGAAAAATTTCAGGTGCGGCTGATAATTATAATTTCCAGATTCCGACATAATTTATACCGTTTTTTTGAAGTTGTCCCATAAAATTTCCTGATTTTTTATCAATTTTTCCATCAATTTTTTTATCTAACATATGAAATATTTTTTTGGAAAGCCCATAAAGTATCACTCTGTTTTCAAGGAATAATAAAAAAATATCCTGTCGCAGTGATGGCCATTTTTCCGATATTTTATAAATATAGGGGTGTTTTGTATTTGAGACAGGCACTTCAATTGATTCTTTTCCCATCAATACTGTAAGATTTTTCATATATTCCATATGATTATTTCCTTTAAATTGCGGCAGCTTTACCTCCATTGCCAGAACCCTTGTCAAAGCATTTTCCCATTTTAACAGATAGTTATAATAAAAAAAAACTCTTTTTGAACTGTTAACAAATTTAATTCCTGATAACAGAACAATGGACAAAAGAACAGTATAAAGGATAAAAGAGGTGAAGCGGTCTGCGGTTTTTGGCAAAACAATCATTGGAGTCGGTCAAGGAGATCATCAATGGCGCTTTTTGAAGGGTAAAGCTCTTTGAGTCTGATCAGTCTCTGTCTGGCTTCTGCTGTTTTCTGCTGTCGGATTTCAATAACCGCCATATTAAATCCTGCTACAAAATCAGTTTTATCTTTTGCAAGTACACGATTTAAAAGCTGTCTTGCTGCATTATAATTTTTGTGTTCAATCTGTCTGAATGCCAGAAGTCTTAAATAGTAAGCAGAATTTTTACCTTTTTTTTGGGCAAGCATGGCAAGCAGTGTGTCCATGCGGGCCGTATCATTATTTTCAAATGCATCTGTAATCCTGATACCGAGGGTGGCAATATCTGAAGTATTATCTGTTCTTTTTTGCTTTGCAGCTCTTAAAGCCTCCTTTTGAATGTTTTCTTCTTTTGAAAGAGTTTTGTTGGATTTTATACTCTTCTCTTCTTGTTTTACACTCTGTTTTTTGAGTTTTCTCTCTGTTTGAGGATCGCTTTCTTTAACATGTGCCTCCGATCGGGTTTGCGCTGGCAGGTTTAAATAGATATTATCAGAGGATGCCATATGATCAAATGTTTTTTTCTTTTCTGGCTTATAAACATAATATTCAGGTATTTTAAATTCTTCCTGTTCTTGTGCTTGTGAAGTCTTTTGTTTGGGATCAGGCCGGACTCCCGGCTGATCCTGCAGACCCGTTCCCATGAAAGGTGCCTGGGAAGAAGGGGGGGAGTCCTCTTCCCGGGGAGGCTTATCACTGTCAGATAAAATATTGGAATCCCCTCCGGCTTGCTGCACGACAATCGCCTTACTGCTGCCCGCATCAAGACTGTTTTTTAAAAAAGAGAGGAAATAAAAAGTGATAATGCCAAAGAGTGCAATCACGGCAAATACTATTAAAACACCTCTGGGTGAAAACAGAAGTTTTCTAAATGTATAAACACTCCTGCCCTGGTTAAGTTTGGGGCTTTGAAGCTCTTCTGGCCCTGTAGAACTGGTCTTAAGATTTTCAAGTTTTTTAAATATAATACTCATGATCTGCCTTAAATGATGCTCACATTTAAAATAATCACAAGCTCCTTGCGAACTTCACTCATATAGTCATTTTTAAACAGATACCCAAGTACCGGAATTCTGGATATCAGCGGAACATCCTTGTCCTTTTTAGCATTTTCCTTGCTGATCAATCCTCCCAACACGATCGTATCTTTGTTATTAATGGAGATACTGGTGCTGATTTCTTTAATACCAACCCTTGGCAGGGAGATTGAAACGCCTTCTCCAACACTTTCCGGATTCTCAATGGATTCTGTATCTACATCACTTTTAACCGGGTTGATCAACAGGTTGATTCTTCCATGGGGTTCAATAAAAGGAATCACTCCGAGAATCAGGCCGTCAAATACTGTGGAAACTTCTACTGCACTGGTTTCTGTTTCCCCCAGTTCTGTCTGCTCTGTGGAAACTTCCACACTTTTTTTATAGGTAATGGAGTCTCCAACACTGATAACAGCAGGATTTCCATGTTTTGCCCTGATGGTCGGGTTGGATACAATTTTCACATTCCCAAAGGTTTCCAGGGCGGAAACGACTGAATTAAAATTAAATGAACTGTTATATCCACTTAATACAAAGCCGCTGGCTAAATTCCAGGACGCCTCGGAGAGTTCAATGGAGCCCACGGCATTATCAGCTTCCAGCAGGCTCCAGTCTATCCCGTATTCAAATCCTTTGGAAAGGGTCACTTCGATGATTCTTGCCTCAATTAAAATCTGGCGGGAAAGCATCTCCTTAAAATCATGCAGCATTTTTGCAACAGTTTTTACGATGGAGGGTTTATCTTTTATATACAGGCCCCCTGATAATTGATTAATGGATAAAATACCCTCCGCGGATTTAACCTTGCCAATCATCTCTTCAAGAATAATATACGGGTTTGTTTTTTCTGCTCCAGAGCCTTTCATGGTAACACTGCCGACCAGGCCAGAAACATTCTCATCACCTCCGCTGCCAAGGACATCTCCGCCAATATTAAAATCCATCTCCACGTTGGTATCAAGAAAATTTAAAGAGAAAAACCGCTCGGCCAGCGTATTGATTTTTATAATATTTTCACCAATGGTATAATCAAGGTCAAACTGCTGCGTGATCTGTTTTAAAACTGTTTTTGCGGATACATTCTGAAAGCGGAGCGTGACCCTGTTTTGCTGCGATCGTATTTTTGAGTCTAACATGAGGTTCATACCCACAGTATCCGCAAGAAGATATAAAACAGTTTCAAGGCTTTCATCAACCATGGAAAAAGAGATTTTATGATCTTCAAGCGGGTCATACTCTGGAAGGAGCGGTTTTACAATCACCTGTTTTTTATTTGATTTTTCAATGGCTTGATGCCGCTGTTTCTGCCTTTCTGCAAGAGAATCAGAGTATGTTTTGATCTTGGATCCCATGGAGGGACCCAAATCCAGGTCTTCCCGCACAGGATCATTGATCACACATCCTGTTAAAAAAAATAAAACAAGTGCTGATAAAATAACTCTCATGCTCATATTATATTTCATTGGTTTCCCCGTTTTTCAGAACTTCCTGTTTTTTTAAAGCCTCTTCTTGTTTTAAAGCCTCTTCTTGTTTTA
>CAYZCC010000092.1:0-2028 GCA_964476805.1 uncultured Desulfobacula sp. | reverse complement strand
TTTTAAAGCCTCTTCTTGTTTTAAAGCCTCTTCTTGTTTTAGCGCATTTTCGCTCTTTTTTCTAACTAATTTAATGGGATGCGGCTGATAAACCCACTCTTTTCTATTATGCTTTGATATTAACACCCTGTCATTTTCAATTTTAAGAATTTTTCCGCCGTCAGGAAGGTCACTGTTCTTTTTGTATAACTTGCCGTCAATAACACAAAAACTTCTTTTTAAAGAGAAAAAACTCAATGTCAGGTTATATAAAAAACTTGTCTTTTGTTCACTTTCTGGCAATTGACCCTTGAGTATAGGACTTTCAACAGAGTCTGTTAAAGGGATAAATCCAAAAAGAGCCAGATCAACACCTGGACTTGCTTTTTTCAATGTAGAGATATCAGACAAATTTAAAGTAAGAAAATCAATATACTCAATAATCTCCGGGTCAGGTATTTTGATGTCAGGGATTGATGCAGGTCCTGTAATATAGACACTGCCTGTTATTTTATCTGAAAGAAAAACACCATAAATGACCAGAGCAGCAATGGAGAAACCGAAAATGATCAGGCAGACAAACCCATGATATTTATCTTTCATTTGATACCCCGTGATAATTCAAGCGCGAACCTTGATGAATCAATCCTGGTATTAAAGGCGTTGTTGTCAATGTGATATCCGTCCTGCTGCAGGCTGGATAAAAACCCCTGATACCTTTGATACGCCCTGTCGAAATCTGCATTCACTATCCCGCTCAATTTGATTTTTACCTGCCTGTCAACATAATTTATATCAAGCTGTTCAACAATAGTGGCAGGAGAAATCCCCATGGAGATATCATTTACAATATCTTTGCAGGAAGGCAGCTGCTGGTTGTAAAAAAGCATGTCCACAAATTTTAGTGCCGCCATATGATCCATTTTTTCAGGCGGGGATGGCATGCTGTTCTGCAGATGTTCAATCCTTTTTTCTATGGAGGGTGTGCTGCCTTTTATCATTTTTATTTTTGATTGATAATAAAATAGACCCAAAAAGTTTATAACAATTGCAGCAGCAAAAAATGCCATGATAAAAGGGGATAATCTCTCCGACAGGTATAAAAATTTTCCATTGGAGGGGAAAATTCCATCCGTTGGCGGAAATTTTTTTACTGCTTTTGGAAAAGAGATCTCATGGATTGTATCGTTAAGAGCAATCTTCTCTTCTTTAACTATAAAGTGTTCTATTGGACGGCCCAACCGGGTGGAATCAAACAGAGGGATATTTTCTTTTGAATCAATCCAGTTAAGAGATATTATTTTGTCTATCTTAACGGCTTCACTTTCGACGATATTGGAGATCTCTCTCTCAACTGTGCCCCATAAAGATGTAACCTGTTCATCGCTGGTATCAAAGGCCGCACATCTTGCGGCAGAATAAAATCTGTTTTTTTTCCCGATAACAAGATCGGCGAATTTATCATGCCGGAAAACCACTGCAACCGGATTTTTGGGTGCCATTTTACTGACCATGTCTGCAAGAATAGAAAAAACAGGGACGATGGCACAAAGGTCATCATGTTCATTGACTGTATCAACATATTTAAGATAGATTCTTGACGGCATGGCTGTAAAAAAAATCTGTGTATCATTTTTACCCTGCTTTTTCTTCCAGTGGGTGATAATAGAGACGGGTTCATCAAATTCTCCTTCATTCTGAAGGTCTCTTGCAACTGCGGCTTCAGCATATCTTATATTTGCTTTAACAAGCATGACTCTTGAAATTAAACCAGACTGGCCAAAATCAGTAACAAAAAATTTGCAGCCTTGAGCAGACTTTAAATCTTTTATGGTTTCAAGACGGTCTCCTGATAATCCAAAAAGAGAACCATCCATCTCTATGCAGAATTTTTTACCCATTAATGTCTTCTAATGTCTTCTAATGTCTTCTTTTTTGTACAAGAAAATGACCCTTCATGCTGATGATAACATCAGAGGGCTTTTTAACTTCACCGGGCTTTTTAACTTCACCACTCTGACCCCGGGGAATCATCCCTGCAATGGCTTC
>CAYZCC010000091.1:0-8799 GCA_964476805.1 uncultured Desulfobacula sp. | reverse complement strand
ACCAAAACGCATCGTGACGATCCCGCAGTCATGCTTTACAGCGGTGGTACGACTGGATTCCCGAAAATATTTATCCATACGCATGCAAGCATGGGTGCCTGTTCTGAGTGCTACGGAAAGCAGGTATACGGGATACAGCCAGATGACGTTGTTCTGGCGGTACCCAAGCTGATTTTTACCTATGCTCTGGGTGATAACTTCCTTTTTCCCTTTTCCGTGGGTGCCACAACTATTTTATTTCCTGAACGGTCCACACCCGATGCTGTCTTTGATTTGATTGAAAAACACCATCCCTCGATTCTGGTAAATGTGCCCACCATGATCAATGCCATGCTTGCCCATCCCAAAGCATCTGAGATAGATTTAAGCGGCCTCAGATTCTGCACCACTGCTGGGGAGGCGTTGCCTTATATCATTTATGAGCGTTGGAAGGAAACCTTTGATGTGCCGTTGATGGACGGTATTGGTATGACGGAAATGTTTCATATCTTCATTTCGAATAGATCTGATGATATCAAGATGGGAAGTCTGGGGCGTCTGGTGCCTGGTTATGAGGCAAAGATCGTCGGACCGGATGGTGAGGAACTGCCCACAGGTGAGGTGGGTGCTGTCTGGGTCAAGGGTCCGAGCTCAGCGCTGGCTGTCTGGCATAATCATCAGGCGTCAAAAGAAATTTTCAATGGGGAGTGGACAATATCGGCTGATCAGATGCGCCGGGACGAAGATGGATGCTTTTGGTATTACGGCCGCCAGGATGATCTTTTAAAAGTGGCGGGCCAATGGGTGGCCCCGCTTGAAATAGAGCTCTGTCTGTACCGGCATCCGGCAATTCTGGAAGTGTGTGTCGTTGGCGCCAGCGATAAGGCAGGTTTGACAAAACCAAAAGCGGTCGTGGCCCTTAATGAAGGGTTCAAGGCTTCTGGGGAGACAACCAGACAACTACAGGATTTTGTTAAAGAACATCTGGCGTTGAATAAATATCCGCGATTTGTAGATTACGTTGATACTCTGCCGCGCACGGAAAGGGGAAAAGTCAACCGGACTGCTGTTAATGCCGAACATGGCGGCACTATATAACCGTTTTTATAAATTTAAAAAAATGAGCAGAAATATCCAAATCTATTTGGACCCATTGTCACATATGAACAGGAGGAATGATCAATGATAGGTATCACCCAGATTGACCACATCTGTATTGCGGTCCGGGATCTGCCCAAAGCAATGGGACATTGGGAAAAATTACTGGGAAAAGAAAAGCCGGACCTTGAGTATATCCATGATGAAGAGGCGATCCAGGTTGCCAGATATTTTGTTGGAGAGGTGGGGTTTGAACTCATGTGCTCTACCAGGGAAGGAAGCGACGTTGACAGGTTTATAAAAAAACGCGGAGAAGGGGTGATGCTCGTCTCTTTTAAAGTGCCCGACACTGTTTCAGCCATAGAAACCTTGAATGAGAATAATTATGAGATGATAGATAAAGAACCCAGGATCTGGGAAGATTCAAAGTTTGCATTTTTAAAACCACGGCCCATGAACGGCGTGCTGGTAGAGATCATTGATGGCGGGAATTAGTTTTTAAATCCGTCATAGTTACCAGTAAGGAAAAACCATGAGATACGCCGGCTCTAAATGTGCGAAAAATATTATACGTTATCCTCGGGTTTACTCAAAGAAAAAGTTCTGATATGAAAACAGCAATGGAAATCACACACGGTTTTAGAAAAATTGTAAAACATGACCCTGTAAAATATGATTTCTGTCTTACAAGGTTTGGCATTCAACGATATCCAGAATTACCTTTACGCCTTTTAAATGCTTGCTTGAATCATGTTCCAGTTAAGGAACTGGAAATTGTTTAGAGCCATAAAAACTTTTTTACTGTTTCAACCCGGCTGTTTGCTGTTTATCAGAACCCGCTTAATTTAACTTGGAGGATTAGCATTATGCGCATTTTTCATGGGAAAATACTATCTTTGGATAAAGACAACAAAATACATCATTATCTTGTTGAGGATAGAGGACGGATTGTATATCTGGGAGATTCTCTCCCAAGAGAGTATGCAAAAAGTGATTCTGTAGTCGAATTGGGGAATCGTGCTTTGCTCCCATCATTTGGAGATGGGCATATGCATTTTTCAAACTGGGCTTTGATTGCGGTCTCATATTTTGATGTTAGAGAGGCAAAAGATATTGGAGAAATTCAGGAAATTATTCAGAAACAGATGATCAGGAGAGGGAAAACAAAAATTATTTTCGCCTTTGGAGTGTCCATGCATCGTGTGAAGGAAAAACGGTTGATTGTAAGAGAGGAACTGGATGAGGCCTGCCCTGATAAACCATTGATAACTATCTGTTACGACGGACATTCAGCAGTTTTCAATACAAAAATGTTGGAAAAATTCCCTGACAGAATTAAAAGTTTGAGAGGGTTTAAAAGGGATAAAGGTCATCTGTTTAAGGAGGCGTATTATGCAGGGACTGATTATGCTGCATCACTGGTCCCCCCAATTGACCTTATAAAAAGTATAGTAAAAAGCTATGACCTGTTAGCCAAAAATGGCGTAGGATTAATCCATGCAACAGAGGGGATAGGATTCCCAGGGGATCTTGATATTAAGTTAGTGAGCTTCATTGCCAAAGCCAGGGCAAGGAAAAATAGATTTCAAACACGACTTTTTTCCCAAACCATGGATGTTAAAAAGGTTTTAAAACGTAAACTGCCTCGTATTGGAGGATGTTTCGCCACTGCCCTTGATGGATGCTTTGGTGCATGTGATGCTGCACTGAATGAACCCTACACGAATGATCAGGATAATAGAGGGACCTTTTTCCAGAAAGAGGAGGAGGTGTTTGAATTTGTTAGAAAGGCAAATCGTGCCGGCTTGCAGATTGAAATGCATGCCATTGGGGATGCCGCTGTTTCCAGAGCTGTAAAGGCAATAGAGGCTGCATTACTTGACTCTCCTCGAGAAAATCACAGACATACGATTATTCATGCCTCTCTTATTCATCCGGATGATTTAAAAAAGATGGCCGAATTGGGAATCGGAATAACACTTCAACCCGGATTTCTTATCAGCCCCCTGGAACCGGTTGAATATTTAAATGAAATACTGGGTTCCCGTGTGAAAGAGAGTTCTCCTCTGCGATCTATTTTGAATGCAGGAATACACCTCAGCGGCGGGTCTGATGCGCCAGTAAACTATCCCGATCCAATAGAGGGGATCTACGGGGCCTGCAATCACCCTTTTGATCCAGATCAATCTATTTCAATCATAGATGCTTTAAAAATGTATACATATGAAGCGGCCTGGACCTGTTTTGATGAAAAAGAGCGAGGGAGTCTGGAAAAAGGGAAAATTGCAGATATGGTCATTTTAAATCAGGATCCTTTAAAACTGGAGCCGAAAGCGCTTCGTTCACTAAAGGTGGAAAATCTTTTTTTAAGCGGAAAAGAGTATAAAACCGGTATGGGGCTGATGGGAATGATATGGAGTGGTTTGACAGGGAGAAATGAGAAAATTTAATTTCAATCATCCTATGCGTTTCCTTGCTGATGTTGCGCTTGAAACCGGTGAAAAAGTGAGAAATCATCTTCCTGTGGATTTAAAATGAATGATAAGGATGATACAAAAAAAGGATAACATAAAAAGCAGATGTGCTTATTGACATTCTACCCCCTTGTAGTATTTTTAACGCCAGAGTTTATATTTTGACCGATAGGAGAGTAATTATGTGGGATTACACAGATAAAGTGAAGGATCATTTTTTAAAACCCAGAAATGTGGGTGAGCTTGAAGGGGCTAATGGAATTGGAGAGACAGGATCTTTAAATTGTGGAGATGCACTCAGGCTTTATATAAAGGTAAATGAGAACGATAGAATTGTTGATGCATCGTTTATGACATTTGGATGTGCCAGCGCTGTATCTTCGTCTTCAGCCCTGACAGAAATCATCAAGGGACTGACTCTGGATGATGCTTTAAAGCTGACCAACGATGATATTTCAGATTATCTGGGTGGACTGCCTAAAGAGAAAATGCATTGTTCAGTAATGGGGCAGACTGCCTTGAAAAAGGCCATTGCAGACTACAGGGGTGTTCAGATTCTGGCCAAACCCGGCCAGGTGGTCTGTGAATGCTTTGACGTGACAGACCTTGAAATTATTGATGTGGTTACATCCAAAGGGATTAAAACAACAGAAATTGTGACCGATTACCTTAAAGCCGGCGGCGGCTGCGGTCAGTGTCTGGAGAGAATTGAAGAAATTATTGAATCTGTTCACAGTAAAGGATAATTTCAAGAGTATGAAAATTGTATATACAGATAATAATGCAACAACAAAAACTGCAGATGAAGTCATTGAAGAGATGCTTCCCTACTTTGGAAATTTTTATGGCAACCCATCCTCCATGCATACGTTTGGAGGCCAGGTGGGGAAAAAGATTCAGCAGGCAAGGCAGAGGGTCGCGGATCTTATAAATGCGGATCCAGAAGAGATTGTTTTTACAAGCTGCGGTACGGAGAGTGACAATGCTGCCATTAATGCCGCGTTGAGTGGTTCCCCTGAAAAAAAACATATGATCACTTCCAATGTGGAACATCCGGCCGTCAAAAGTTTTTATAAACATCTTGAAAAAGAAGAGGGGTATCAAATCACTTTTGTCCCGGTGGATAAAAAAGGTCTGCTTGATCTTGATACACTGTTTGAGAATCTGACTGATAGTACGGCTATTGTCTCCCTCATGTGGGCAAATAATGAAACCGGCGTTCTGTTTCCCATTGAAGAGATCGGCAGAAAAGTTAATGAAAAAGGGATAGTGTTCCATACCGATGCAGTGCAGGCAGTGGGCAAGGTTCCAATTGATGTGAAAAAGGCGGGAGTGGATATGCTCTCTCTTTCAGGACATAAAATCCATGCACCCAAAGGGGTGGCTGCACTCTATGTTAAAAAGGGTTTTAAATTCTCACCGCTTCTCATTGGCGGACATCAGGAAAAAGGATGGCGGGGTGGGACTGAAAACACAGCCTCCATTATTGGTCTGGGAAAAGCGTGTGAGCTTGCAGGAAAAAATCTCTGTGTTATGGATACAGATGTCAGGGAGCTGCGGGACTATCTTCAGAACCGCCTGCTTGAATCAATACCCGGCTCTTCTGTGAACGGGGATCTTGATTTAAGGCTTCCAAACACCCTCTCCATCGGTTTTGATGCAGTGGAGGGGGAATCCATACTTCTTATGCTGGATCGTGAAGGCATCTGTGCCTCCTCCGGTTCTGCCTGCACATCAGGGTCTCTCGAGCCTTCACATGTATTGATGGCAATGGAAGTGCCCTTTAAATCTGCCCACGGCTCCATTAGATTTTCACTCTCCCACTATAATACCAGAGAGGAGATGGATATCATAGTTGAAGCGCTTACTCCTGTTATTCAGCGGTTAAGGGATATGTCACCTTTCTGGAAAGATGGAAAAATGGTATAACCATCTGTATTAAATGAAAGCGCAGAGAAAATATTGAACTCATAAAAACAGATTTTCTATATTCGCTGTTCTGCTTTGACAAGTTCTTACAAAGTGTTGGATTTTTTTCTGGTAAGATCCTGTCAATATCCTTATACATCTTTATCCTTATACATCTTTGAACAGGTCGGTACTTAAATAGCGTTCTCCTGTGCTCGGGATAATAAAGACGATGGTTTTGTCTCTATTATCCGGTCGGGAGGCAATGATTTTTGTGCCGTGAAAGGCGGCTCCCGATGAAATACCGCACAGTATGCCTTCATCAAGTGCAAGATCTTTAGCCCCCTGCATTGCCTCTTCATTTTCAACAAGAATAATTTCATCAATAATATCCACATTAAGATTTGCTGGAATAAAACCGGCCCCAATGCCTTGAATTTTATGAGGCCCGGGTGCATTCCCCGAGATAACTGCTGAGGCAGCCGGTTCCACAGCAATGGATTTTATTTTTGGATTTTTTGCTTTTAATACTTCACTCACCCCGGTAATGGTTCCGCCTGTTCCTACCCCTGCCACAAAAATATCAGTTTTACCATCTGTGTCATTCCAGATTTCAGGAGCAGTGGTTTTTCTGTGGATCTCAGGGTTGGCCGGGTTGGAAAACTGATCCGGCATAAAAGCATTGGAAGTCTTTTTAACAATTCTTTCAGCCTCTTCAATGGCACCTTTCATGCCTTTTGGCCCTTCAGTTAAAATAAGCTTTGCCCCCAGATGTTTTAAAAGCTGCCGCCTTTCAAGACTCATGGTTTCTGGCATGGTGAGTATTAGTTTTAATCCTTTCACCCTTGCGGCAAAGGCCAGGGCAATGCCGGTGTTTCCGCTCGTGGGTTCAATAACAGTGGACTCCTGATTGATTCGGCCTGTTTTAAAAGCATCTTCAATCATGGCAATACCGATCCTGTCTTTTACACTGGATGCCGGGTTGAAAAATTCAGGTTTCCCATATATTTTTGCCCCGGTCTGCCTGCTGGCTTTCTCAAGATAGATCAGGGGTGTGTTTCCGCATGCTTGTGTGATGTCATACTTGATATTCATGGCTGAGGTCATACTTGATATTCATGGCTTAGGTCATACTTGATATTCATGGCTGAGGTCATCCTGGTTTGCGCATTCCTGATTTGAGTGCTCCTGATATTTGTATATAAGACGGGGCGACTCAATAAATACTTTAGTATCCTTTGGTACAGAGGTTGTGAGCCAGACATTGCCTCCAACTACAGATCGGGCACCAATATGGGTCTCTCCACCCAGAATGGTGGCACCGGAATAGATAATGACATCATCTTCAATGGTGGGGTGGCGTTTGGCTCCTCTGAGTTGTGCGACTGCGTCAGGCGGCAGGGACAATGCACCAATGGTAACATTCTGATATATTCTGACATTATTGCCGATCACACTGGTTTCCCCCACAACAATACCGGTACCATGATCAATGACAAACTGTTCACCGATTTTAGCACCAGGATGTATATCAATTCCCGTCTTGCTGTGAGCATGTTCTGTCATTAATCTTGGCAGTTGGGGAACATTCAGGCTGGAGAGGATATGGGCAATCCTGTAAACCGTGATGGCATAAAGACCAGGATAGGAAAAGATGATTTCATCGTGGCTTTTTGCAGCCGGGTCCCCTTGAAAGGCACTCTTGATATCTTTGGAAAGAGATTTTCTAAGCTCTGGAATTGCCTTGATCGCTTCTAAAGTGATCTCATTGCCGGTATTTTCACACTCCAGACACTCCTGGTTATACCGCAGGCAGTCATGTCTCAGGACATGGATAATCTGCTCTGACAGGATATCATACAGTTGAGAAACAGTCTGTCCCATTTTGTAAACAAGGTTTGCGCCATCAATTTTCTCTCCTGAAAAATAACCCGGAAAGAGGATTTCCCTGAATTTATCAATCATCTGTTTTATGGAGGTTGAAAAATGCATGGGTTCATCTCCGAAGTGGGCAAAACATTGTTTGTCATCCATGGATTCAAGAACAGAGTTAATTACCTGAGGTAATTTCTTTCTATATTCAGAAGCATTATCTCTTTCAGTGCGGCATACACTGTCTATAATAAAATCATCCACTGTTTTAAGCTCCTTTTTCAGTTTTAAAAAAGTTGTTAAAAACTTTACATTCCCGGCACACTGCCATTTTGTCATGCCATGAATCCCTGGCTTTTCCACTGCATTTTGTGCCATTAATAAACCAGCAGAGATCTCCGGCATCAAATTCCCATGCAGGACATCTCTTTTGTACTTTTTTAGGGCAACCCAGAATATCCCAGCATTTATCCCGAGCCACCCCATCACTGCCAATGGCTTTAAAGACCAGAAAAAGAAGCTGGCGCTCAACATGGTGCGGGATTTTCCGCCAGCCCTGTTCATAGCTGTGAATTGCCTTGATAGAGACGCCAAGAAGCTGGGCGGTCTCTTTTTGTGTCTTGTCTAAATTTGCTCTTATCTCTTTAAATTGCTCTTTTTCCATATCATTATCTTAAAGTTTAAGTTTGTTTATCGCACAATGATATGCTACATTGTAGGGCTTGTCAATAGGTCTGTATTGAAGATTGAACATCCGGATAACTGTTAATGACGGTTACGAAAATAAAGTTTGTATTGTAAATACATACTATTTGGTTTAGTAGTTACGTTAATTTTATGGGTTGATATGATTTAATGATTTTGAAAAATAGAGTATGTCTCTGCAGATTCTAAAAATTTTTATTGATATTATCACGCCGGTCTTTTTTCTGGTTTTCCTGGGATATTATGCAGGCCCTAAACTGAAACTTGATGCAGCAACACTATCCAGAACTGCGTATTATATGCTGATCCCCTGTTTTGTGTTTAATATGCTCAGCCAGGTCGATATAAGTATTGCCGTAGCCGGACAGATGATCATCTATACCACTTTGACGCATCTACTGGTTGCTACGGCCGCTTTTATAATTGCAAAACTCTTGAAGCGCTCCAGGGAGATGACTGCTGCCTTTGTGATTATTGCTACATTTGGCAATGTTGGGAATTTAGGGCTTTCTCTGATTGATTTCAGACTTGGACCACCCGCGCAGATATCTGCCACCATCTATTTTGTTACGATTGTGCTTGTGGCGTTTGTCATCTGTGTCGGCACGGCAAGCTGGACCCGGGGAAGCGGTTTCAAAGCGGTGCTTTCTGTGTTTAAAACACCGGCTCTGATCGCAATGGTGCCCGCCCTGTTTTTCTATGGCACTGATATCCTAAATTCCCGACCTATTGTAACGAGGCGGGAGGGTCGACACCCATTTGG
>CAYZCC010000090.1:0-8899 GCA_964476805.1 uncultured Desulfobacula sp. | reverse complement strand
ATTGAAATTTTGTTATTATGCCACTCATGATACTGAATATCAACAATTTTTCCTTTAATACCCGGCTGCATTTTTAAAAGAAGAGTGATGTAGTTTGAAGTGACTGCCTTGAGCAGGCCAGTTTTTCTATCTGTCTGATTCAGAACGAGCCCTTCAAGTTTTCTGTTCATATTGGCTTTTGCAAAGGCATTTTTTTTTGCCCTGCCAAGCGCACGCATTTTTACACACCGCTGTTTTATTATTTCAGGGGCAATCTTATGACGGTAACCAAAGGCAGGAGTGCCTTTTCTTGCAGAAAAGGGGAACACATGAAGATAGGATATGGGAAGTTTTTCAATAAGATCATAGGTGTTTTGAAACTGCCTGTCGCTTTCACCTGGAAATCCTATCAATGTATCCACTCCAATCCCTGCATGGGGGATTTTCTTATGGATTTTCTGGATAATATTCTCAAACATCTCAGAATCATAAGGTCTTTTCATCTTCTTTAAAATATCATTGTCACCGGACTGCACAGGAATATGGAAATGATCACATAAAATATTTTCTTCTAACGCAAGATTGATGATCCCATCATTGAGTTCGCCCGGTTCAATGGCGCTCAATCTTATTCTGTGAACCGGTTTTTTTCTGTTGATTTTTTCAAGCAGGTGTAAAAGTGATGATTTTTTCTTAAAATCAAGACCATAGGCACCCATATGTATCCCTGTGATGATTATCTCTTTATATCCTGCGCTGTTTAACTCTTTCAGGTGTTTAAAAATCATTTCCCGGGGCATACTTACCGAAGATCCCCTTGCATAGGGAACAATACAGTATGTGCAAAAGGAATCACAACCATCCTGAATCTTAAGATATGCTCTTGTCATGGGGCTTGTCACAGAAGTGTCAAATCCCATGAAGCGGTTTCCCGGACTGAAATCTGTTTTTTTGAAATCAGGAGAGGGTTTGTCCCTGCAGAGCTGTTCGATAGTATCTGGAATTTTTGTTTTATCTTTGTGACAGACAATCGGGTTTGACAGATCAATTTTTCTGATTTCATCAGGGTGGGTCTGTGCATGGCATCCTGTTACAATCACCTTTGCATCGGGGTGTTCTCTGGTGATTTTTCGGATGGCCTGTCTTGACTGCATACTCGCCTTTGAAGTAACAGCACAGGTGTTGACAATGAAAATATCGGACGCTCTGTTTTTATGGCTGTTTACCCATCCTTTTTTTTCAAGTCCTGATGCAATGCCATGGCTTTCATACTGATTTACCTTACAGCCAAGCGTTTTAATGTTAAATCTTTTCATTGGATAATACCGGCTCCAAGAACTCTTGAATCTTTGTAAAAAACGGCTGCCTGTCCCGGGGTGACTGCATGTTGAGGTTCATCAAAGATAAGCTCTCCACCGGTGTTATTAAAATAGAGTGTTGATAGCCCCCCCTTATGGCCGTACCGTATTTTTGTTATAATATCCCGGACAACCCTCTCTTTTTTTTCATGTTGAAAATTTTTACTGCCATTCCAGACAATATCAGAAATCTGAAGTCTGTTTTTGAACAGATCTTTTTTAAAACAGACTTTTAGGAGATGGTTTTTTATATCAATATGTTGAACATAGTAAGGCTCTCTGGCCGGACAGTTAATCCCCCGTCTCTGGCCGACTGTAAATTTATGAACCCCCTGATGCTGTCCTATAATTTTATGATCACTGTCCATAATATCCCCGGGTTCAGGAGTGATATTCTCTTTTTCTACGATAAATCGGGCAAAATCATTGTCATGGATAAAACATATATCCTGACTCTCTTTTTCAGCTGCAGGTTTCAATTTTTTTTTGTGTGCAAACTTTTTAACACGTCTCTTTGTCATTTCTGCCAGAGGAAAAATGATCTTTTCAATCTGGGTTCTGGACAGCATGGATAGAAAATAACTCTGATCCTTTAACCGATCTTCTCCTTTTTCAAGATAGCATTCACTGCTGGTTTGACCGGGGCGCTGCCCAGGAACGGATACCTGATTGACGACACCGGCATAATGACCCGTGGCTAGATAATCGGCTCCCATGTTTTGAACATGTTCCAGCAGGGTACCAAATTTTATCTCCCGGTTACAGATAAGACATGGATTGGGGGTTTTGCCCTGAAGATAGGTGTGGATAAAATAGTGGACAACTTTTTCTTCAAATTCATCTGAAAGATCTATAGTGGAGACTGGAAAACCCAGCTGTCTTTCAATTGAAGTTAAATCAATGCACTCTTTTTCATATCCGGTTGTGAAGTGAACCCCAAAAATATTTTTATATCTCTGTTGTAAAATATATCCTGAAACAAGCGAGTCGACTCCTCCGCTCACTGCAATGGCAATGGGACTGTTTTTATTCATAATGCAGCTTTTCAGTTGAACAGATCGTCACAGAACTTATCACTTTTAAAAAGTAAAAAAGTTTGGTTTAAAAAGTAAAAAAGTTTGGAAGCCATCCATTATGCCACCGTTTTTTGAGTGGAAAATAATCCCATGGCTCTTGTGGGGCATGTCAGAATACAAAGTTCGCAGACACTGCATTTGTCTTTATCAAAGATTATTTCCATCTCAGGACGTTTAATATAGAGGGCATCAGTTGGGCAGACGGCAATACACGATCCGCAGTGGGTGCAGATCTGTTCATCCTTATAAATCTGATGTTCAGGATAGGAAATTGAAATCCCCTGTTCTTTTAAATACTTTACCCCTCTGTTAAAAGAAGTTTTTGAACCGGAAGTGAGTTCAAGAACCATATATCCCTCTTTTTTATTGGATATTTTCGCACTTAAAATATTAAATAGAAGGTCATATTTTTTTGTTAACTGACAAACCAGTGCTTTTTGAGCAATAACAGGCGGGAAATTTAAAATTACAATTTTTGAATACAATTTTTTCCTCCAAAAGTTTATATGAAAAAGTATCTATTGGTCAGATATCATCATGGTCGCTGGATCAAGCGTATATTTCTTATCTGTTCTGCTGCCGTCCTTTAAAATAACTGCCTCTATCTTATCTTTGACCGGCTGTAGGAAAATGGCCTTGTCAAATTTATCTTTATAGGTCTCAAGCTGGATCGGGTATCCATCTTCACAAAGTTTTTCATCTCTGTGACTCTTCATTGAAACCCAGGTAAAAATTGAAAAATCATGGTTCAGTTCTTCAATTTTTACCAATATTTCAGTCAGATCTTTATCAAAATTCAACCCGTCAATAATCATGATGCCTGGCAATGCAAGATCTGATTTCTTGAAACTCTTGAGATAATCACGAATTTTTTCAATATCAAAAGTGTTCTGATTGTAACTGATTCCAACTTTATTGGGTTTGATATTTTCCCAGAGCCTGACTGCTTTCTGTGGATCGATATATCCAATATAGTTGACAAGGTTTTTATATCCATCTGAATATCTCAGATTTATTTTTTCCATATGGTCATCAAGACTGACATGGAGTATTTTTTTATCATCTAAAAGTTGTGTAAGTGCAATTTGAACTAAAAAACTGGTCTTTCCAACTCCTGCTCTTGAAAGGACTGCTCCCAACTTACCGTCCCTTACATTTTCAAAACCAAGGGTTTTTGAAACCGGACTTTTTAGAATAAGATCTTTTTTCAGCATGTTTCCTCTCTTCTTCTGTCTATTGTTAACTGTCTTGTTTCTCTTCAAGTTTTTTCCTGACAATCTCTTCTGCCACAGAGGCGGGTACTTTTTTATAAGTTGAGAATTCCATTGTAAACTGGGCCTTCCCCTGTGTACCGGATCGAAGCACGGTTGAAAAGCCGAACATATCAGAAAGCGGCACCTGGGATTCAATGACAGACATCACCCCCTCTTCCTGGGAACCATGGATAATCCCTCTTCTCTGATTAATCATGCCCATGCATGCCCCTTGAAATTCATTGGGAGTTTCAATGACGACTTTCATTATCGGTTCTTTGATAACAGGCTTGGCTTTGTTATATGCTTCAAGAAAAGCACCTCTTGCAGCTGATTTAAAAGCCATCTCAGATGAATCAACTGCATGATATGCGCCATCATCAATGGTCACTTTAATGCCGGTTACAGGAAACTCAAGTTTCGGCCCCTTAACCATACACAATTCAAAACCCTTTTGACAGGCTGGAATATACTGGGTGGGGATTCGGCCGCCGGTAATTTTATTTTCAAACTCAAACTCATCTTCAACCGGCTCCATAAATCCAGCAATACGGCCAAATTGTCCGGCACCGCCAGTCTGTTTTTTATGGGTATAGTTAAAGAAGGATTTTTGGGTGATGGTTTCTCGATAGGCAACTTTTGGCTGGCCGGTTGTCACCTGAGCCTGATACTCCCGTTTCATTCTTTCAACATATACTTCAAGATGAAGTTCTCCCATGCCCTGGATAATGGTCTCTCCGGTTTCTTGATCAACATAGGTTTTAAAAGTGGGATCTTCCTTGGTAAATCTGTTTAAAGCCTTGGACATATTGATCTGAGCTTTGTTGTCTTTTGGTATGATAGCGAGAGATATGACAGGATCCATTACATGCATGGCAAGCAGTGAATAATTTATTTTTGGAGAGACAAATGTATCACCGGAGGCGCAGTCAACGCCAAACATGGCACCAATATGGCCTGCTGGGACTGCTTCCACATCTTCCATCTGGGCAGCGTGCATCCTGGCCAGACGACCCGCCTTTATCTTTTTGCCATCCCGTGAATTAATCAGGGGATCCCCCTTGTTAATACAACCCTGATAAACCCGGAGATAGGTCAACTGACCATACTGTCCATCTTCAAGTTTAAAGGCCAGTGCAACAGTTGGTTTGTCAAAATCACTTTCAAGAATAACACCCGCTTCATTGTTATCCAGATCAATGGCTTCATTCTCTATATCAAGCGGTGACGGAAGATAATTGACGACGGCATTGAGAAGTGGCTGTACCGCTTTGTTTTTATATGCGGAACCAAGAAATACCGGAGTCATTTCCCTTGCAATGGTGCCTGTTCTGACCGCCTGCATGATCAGCGCTGCATTGATTTCCTTCTCTTCAAGAATTGTATCGGTAAGTGCTTCAGAGAAAAGAGAGACTTTATCTATCATCTCCTCTCTTGCCAACTGTGCATCTTCCAGCATCTCTTCCGGTATATCTTTTTCAACAACATTTTCACCATTTTCACCTTCAAAATAGTTGGCTTTCATGGAAACAAGGTCAATGACACCCTCATGTTTATCTTCCAGGCCGATGGGAAGCTGCATCATGACAGAGTTGTGTCCCAGCTTATCCTTCAGCTGTCTGCTCACCTTGAGAGGGCTGGCACCTGATCTGTCGCATTTATTTATAAATGCAATACAGGGAACTTTATACCTTTTCATCTGCTGGTCAACGGTAATGGATTGAGACTGTACTCCCGAAACTGAACAGAGTATCAACACAACACCATCCAGAACCCTTAATGAGCGTTCAACTTCAACTGTAAAGTCAACATGGCCCGGCGTATCAATGATGTTTATATTGTGTTTGTCCCATTCACAATAGGTGGCAGCTGATGCAATGGTTATGCCTCTCTCTTTTTCAAGCTCCATGGAATCCATGACAGCGCCACTGCCGTCTTTGCCTCTGACTTCATTGATTTTATGGATTCTGTCAGTATAAAATAGAACCCTTTCAGTCAACGTGGTTTTACCAGAATCAATATGTGCACTGATTCCAATATTTCTTACTTTTTCTAAATCTCTGATCATTTTTCAAAGCAACCCTTTAAATATACCCTTTAAATATACCCTTATAAATATACCCTTATAAATATAAAGGTGAACACAGATCTGCCCAGGTTAAAATATGTTTAAATAGTATTTATTTAAACAAAAATACCGGCAAAAACGCTACCCTGTTTTTTATATTGTTAAATTGTTGTGATTTTGTTATTGTGAATTCGACTCGGATTGTAATTTTAAAATTAATAAAAGATGAAGTATATCTATATCATTTCAATTTGTCAAGTTTAAATTATTGATTGAATTTAAAAATCATCTATACAGCGGATTTGAAACCCTGAATATTAAAATTTCTGATGACCAGATAGAGTTAATGGCTGTTCACGCAAAAGAGCTGATGTTCTGGAATCAAAAGATCAATATCACAGCAATTAATAATCCATTGCAAATAGCAGAAAAACACTTTATGGATTCAATTGCTGCAGCATCTTTTATCAAGAATAAAAGCTGTTTGCTTGACCTTGGCTCGGGTGGCGGATTCCCCGGCATTCCCATTAAAATAATCAACCCCTTGTTAAATGTTGTTTTAATAGACGCCTCTTTAAAAAAAATCAATTTTTTAAAACATGTCATACGTCGGCTGGGTCTGAAAGGAATTAAAGCTGTAAACGCAAGAGTTCAGGATTTGCAGGGAAAAACAGATTATAAAACCAGGTTTGATGCTGTCATTTCAAGAGCATTTACAAATCTTTCAGATTTCAGTGAACTGGCCTCTCCATTTTTAAATAGAACGGGTACTATTTATGCCATGAAAGGGAAAAATGCAGAAAAAGAGATGACCCATGAAGTGATGGAAAAATTTAATGTTAAAAAAGAGTATTACCAACTGCCTTTTGAGAAATCAGACAGATATGTGATTACACTGGATAGGAGAATATGAATCATATGAATAGGTTATTATTGGATATTTCCCCATGTGGCCCCTTCCCCGGAAGGGGTGACCAAAGTCATTCAGTATGGTAGCGGGATCAAAGCCCATGCGGTGTATCTGTCCCAATTTCAGCTGATACCGTATAATCGGGTTGGGGACTATTTTGAGGATGATGTCCTCAGATTTATGGAAAATGAACATGTCACGTTTTCTAATAATTTGGGCGAAAACGATATTCGGATGACCAAAGTTCAGCAGAAGATATAAAGTCACAATCCAGATTCTCTTCCACCACTTTTTGGCGAAGACAGTCTTTGGATTTATTGTTTTCATGGTGAGGTTCATCAATTTCTACTGCCAAATTTACTTGAGGGTAGAACAAATCTAATAAAGCATAACCACCGTCTTTTCTGTTCACATAAAATTGAGTGCACGGCTTCAAGTCGGTTAAATTGGAGTCATGAATTAACGCCCCAATAACAAAGCTTTCGTGCCGCTTATAGGCGGCTCGGTGAATTTGGTCGACCAAATAGCTGTATTTCCAGTCCATTACCTCTCCAATACACATAACGTGAAGTTCACCCGCCGGGAACACAAAAAAGCAATAGTTTAAAACTCGTTTAACTCAAAAACTGCTATAGAGAAAAGGCGCTCCGGGTTCCCGGTCGAGTGTGTAACGCTTTGTTCGGCAATGTTTACTTCCGTGCAAAGATGTTGATCCTACGGAATGTTTCAAAACATCGAGCATCGTCTTGCTCGGTTTCTTGAATCATTTCCTCAATAACATATTTTCTGAAGGCGGATTTATCCTTTTCAGTTACGCAAGCCAAAAAAGGTACAAGGCTCGGTTGATCTATCCAGCCTATCATAGCTTCAGTGTCAGGGAAATAACGATCCGCGTTTTCATCCCAAACCTTAACATCTTGTAGTTCTGTATTGTCAACTAATGGCTTATATTCTTCAACGGATGGCATGTACCAAGGCCAACTAAAATCCTCAAAATAGCGGTTAAATTCATCAAGCCCCATTGCCTTGCGAACAACCTTAAAAAAATGAGAGCAGTTGCCATCAGCAGCAAAATTGAATCTTAAAAGACCCCCGGGTCGTAAGGCTGTATATACATTTCCCAAAAGACGTTGATGGTCCTTTACCCAATGAAGAGAAGCGTTTGAAAAAATAGCATCAAACGCTTCTTTGAATTTTATTTCATCAATATCCATGAGCATAAAGCAGAGATTGGCTTTTCCCTTTGGCTTTGCAGCTTCGATCATTCCTTTTGATGCATCGATGCCAACCACTTCACCATCAGGAAGAAGCTCTGCAATCAATGCCGTATTAACGCCGTCACCGCATCCTAGATCAAGAACACGCTCATTGCCCTTAAAAGACAATTCGGAAATTAATTTAGCTCCCCATTCTTTTTGGTGAGCTGATGCTTTTTCATATTTTTTACCGTCGAATTCATGTGCCATTACAATCTCCTGCCGAACGACCAAGCTCACCGGCGGCGGCTTTTTTCCGTCCGGTGAGCTTGGTTATGTGTGTTTCTCATTCAAAATTAAGCATATTTTTATAAGGTAAAGTTCTTTTATTAGTTAATTTAATATAGTCTTCATTTATTTCAAACCCTACATAGTTCCTATTTCCTTTTAATGCTGCTAAAGCCGTAGTGCCACTTCCCATAAAAGGGTCTAAAATAATATCTGTTTTAAATGAATATAATTGTATCAATCTATAAGGTAAATCAATTGGGAAAGGGGCAGGATGACCTATTTTTTTTGCTGATTCTGCCTTAAAAGTCCATATTGATTTTGTCGATTCCATAAAATTTTCTTTTTGAATAGTATTTTGCTTAATTTCCATTTCTTTTTTATTTCTATGTCTCTTATAATCTCCTTTAGAAAATACTAGAATATACTCATGAACATCTCTAAGAATTGGGTTTGAGGCTGACATCCAACTTCCCCAAGCCGTTGAAGGGCTTGCACTGGCTGCTTTATTCCAGATAATTTCCCCCCGCATATTAAAACCGATTTCAATCATCATCTTTGAAATATAATCAGAAAGCGGAATGTATGGTTTTCTCCCTAAATTTGCAACATTTATACAAGCACGACCACCGTTTACTAAAACCCTATAAGTTTCTGTAAAAACCCTCTTCAGCATTTCTAAATATTCAGATAAAGATAAATCTTCATCATATTCTTTTGATACATTATATGGCGGGGATGTAATCATTAAATGTAACGAGTTGTCTGGTA
>CAYZCC010000089.1:673-8952 GCA_964476805.1 uncultured Desulfobacula sp. | reverse complement strand
ACCTGGAAAATTCATAAATTTTCGTTAAAGATTCATAAATTTTCGTTAAAGATTGATGGCGTGCATTCTATCAAAAATATTCTGTTTGATTTTTACCAATAGACTGGTTAAGATTTCAATTAATGGGTCACTGAATTATATCAATATAATTATTTGTGTACAAACTATAAACAAAACTTAGGCTTTCCAAATTGATCCTTAAACTTAAAACAAAAACTCTATAGACAAGGCAAAAGAATTAATGACTTCAAAACCTCTTAATATCACTATTGTTTCAGATAAAAACAGCTGGATAAACACTCATATTGCCGTACTCAAAAAGAGAGTAAAAAATATGGGACATCTTGTTGACTCCATACACTCAGTTATGGATCTTAAACAAGGAGATATTGCATTTTTTCTGGGATGCGGCGAGATTATACCTGAAAACCTTTTAATGGTGAACACCCATAACCTTGTGGTTCATGGAAGTGCACTACCCCTTGGTAAGGGCTGGTCACCTTTGACATGGCAGATTCTTGAGGGGAAAAACAGAATCATGGTGACTCTTTTTGAAGCGGAAAAATTTATTGACAGCGGAGACATCTATCTACAGGAAGAGATCCATTTTACTGGATATGAACTTGTTGATGATCTTAGAAAAAAACTAGGGAAATGTTCCATCAGACTTTGCAAGAAATTTATTGAGAATTATCCCTCAATTATTGCCAGTGCAAGAACGCCAGAGGGAGCAGAATCTTATTATAGGAAAAGGAGTCCTGAAGACTCAAGACTTGATCCAGACAAAACATTAAGGGAACAATTCAATCTGATGCGTGTTGCTGACAACACAAACTATCCTCTTTATTTTGAAATCAACAACTATCAATTTGAACTTACCATTAAAAAAAAATTTGATAATACTTAAATGGGCAAACTGAGAATCAACAACAGAATTATAGGAGAAGGAAAACCAGTATATATAATAGCAGAGATGTCAGCTAATCATAATCAGGATATTGAAACCGCCTTAAAAATTATTGAAGTTGCAAAAGATGCAGGGGCTGATGCAGTCAAACTTCAGACATATTCAGCTGACACAATGACAATTAACTGCCGTAATGAACACTTTTTACTGAAAGATACCCTATGGAAAGGCCAGACACTTTATGACCTTTATACCAAAGCCTCTACACCCTGGGAGTGGTATCCTGAACTTAAGGCCAAAGCCAGAGAGACAGGAATTGATATTTTTTCTACCCCTTTTGATCATACGGCTGTGGATTTTCTTGAAAAAATGGAGGCGCCTGTTTATAAAATTGCCTCTTTTGAAATCGTTGATATTCCCCTGTTAAAAAGAGTTGCCCAAACAAAAAAACCCGTGATTCTTTCCACCGGAATGGCTTCATTTCATGAAATTAATGAAGCCGTTAATACATTGAAAAGTACAGGGTGTAAAGAGCTTGCCCTTCTCAAATGCACAAGTGCCTATCCTGCTTCCCCTGAGGAGGCAAATCTTAAAACAATACCTGATATTGCAGACAGATTTAAGGTTGCCGCTGGACTATCTGATCATACGATGGGCAGTACAGTCGCCATTGGAGCGGTTGCTTTAGGTGCCGCTATTATTGAAAAACATTTTACGTTATCAAGGAGTGTCCATGGCCCTGACAGTTCATTTTCCATGGAACCTGATGAGTTTAAAACAATGGTAGAGGATATCAGAGTGCTTGAAAAAGCACTTGGAAAGATATCCTATGAAATATCTGATGAACAAAAACAGAGTCTTGTATTTAGAAGATCTCTGTTTGCAGTAAAAAATATAGCAAAAAATGAATCTTTCACCCAAGACAATATCAGATCAATAAGACCGGGATATGGACTTCATACAAGAAATTTTGAAAAAATTGTGGGGAGAAGCGCTTTGACAAACATAAAAAAAGGAACCCCTCTTACATGGCAGATGATAGAAAAGTAAAAAACTATATTCTGGCGAACTCCCGAAATTGGAATCAATCCATGAGAGAGAATCTGAAAAACAATCAACTGACTGCAAATGTATCCATATCTTTAAATTCAAGTAACGACTCTATTAAATGTATCCATATCTTTAAATTCAAGTAACGACTCTATTAATAGATCCTGAAGTTATCATTTCTGTCATTTAATAGATCCTGAACTTATCATTTCTGTCATTTCTTTGACACTTAAAAACCATGAATTTGTTCCTGATGAATACTCAAAATTATCATTGACACGTTTTCCTCCCAGTTGCTTACCCGAAGTTTGATAAAAAGAAAAATGAGGCTGAATAATATAGCTGTCTTCAAATTCGACTGCCATTCGTGATTCATCAAGCGGTATCATTATCTCATGCAGCTTCTCTCCCGGTCGAATACCAACAATTTTGATCTTGCACTCAGGGCAGATGACTTTTGCAAGGCCCATGATATTCATGCTTGGCAGTTTAGGTACAAAAAGTTCTCCTCCTGTCATCTTACTAAGGGAGTTGAAGACAAATTCAACAGCCTGCTCAAGCGTTATCCAAAACCGAGTCATTCTAGAATCTGTCACAGGAAGGATGCCTGTTTTTCTCTTCTCCATAAAAAAAGGGATAACACTCCCACGGCTTCCTAAAACATTTCCATAACGGACCACACTAAATATTGTTTTCACCCGCTTTCCTGTATAAGAGTTCCCTGCAATGAATATTTTATCAGAACACAATTTGGTTGCACCATAAAGATTTACAGGATTAGCCGCTTTATCAGTACTTAAGGCAATCACTTTTTCAACATTATTATCAATGGATGCATCGATAACATTCTGGGCACCCATTATATTTGTTTTTACCGCTTCAAAAGGATTATACTCTGCTGTTGGCACCTGTTTTAAAGCGGCTGCGTGAATAACAATATGAACATCTGCAAAAGCCCTTTTCAACCGATCTTTGTCTCTCACATCACCTATAAAATATCGAATTGGCATTGAACCGTCATCAGGAAATTTTTGCCGCATTTCATGCTGTTTCAACTCATCTCTGCTGAAAATAATTAGTTTCTCAGGTTTATATTTTGACAAAATCATTTCTGTACACTGTTTGCCAAATGAACCTGTGCCACCCGTTATAAGAATCACTTTACCATTAAACATTCTCTTTCCCCTATCGTGTAAAAACATTTGAATCTAAATAGTGAAACAAATATGCAAATAACAAGCCAGTCAAGAATTGTCACAGTGGTATTAAACTTGCTTAATACCATAAATGAATATAGTATTTGTAAAAATTTTATTTTTCAAGGCGATAATATGACCCCACTTGTAATTGCAGCACATCCGGATGATGAAACTCCTGGCTGTGGGGAAACCATTGCAAAAAAGTGTGGAAGTATGACAGGATTGTCATCATGTGAGGCTTTTTCTGTAATACGGACGACAACCATTTAAAATTAATTAATAAAAATTATGACAAATAAAAAACAAAATAAAAAACCTGTAATTTACTGGATTCTGCAGGAAAACCAGATTACACCATTTATAATTGATTTTCTTGAACTTATCCGCTTCAGAACAACGGAGTTAATCAAACTTAAATTTCTTATTCCTGCGATTTCACCAGAAACTTTGAAGATGTGCAAAAAATTGGATCCTGTACCTTTTCAGGTGACAACAACAGCAAAAGAAAATTCATATGAAGGGTATTGCAGAAAAAGAGATCAATTGGGTGACAGCCAGTTTTCAGAAGGTCTTTCCTTCTGGCGGACACTGTTGTTGGATGATCTTGGAAGCGGCAACCTCTACCAGGCGCAGATTCATGCTCCAAAAAATGAAAAAGTTGCTGGCGTCGTACTCCAAATTCCGACACCCCTTGGGTCATCGGAAAATGAAGAGAGGATATTTTATGCATGGGTTCATCTGGCAAAAATTAATAAAGTCCCAGTAATTGGTTATGAACTTTTACCATTGTGCACCCGATGGACACTGGCACCATCCATACTTGACAATATTATTGCTACAAGAGAAGAGAGTTTTTCCATTCTGACAGATTCCCAAACCCGGCTTAATAAAAAGATATGGCTGCTCCCGCGCCATGAAGGCAAATTCTTTTCTCCAGCAACAACTGCATTATGGCGCAATGGAATGGGCGCCTTCTATAAATATCAGAATAAATTTAAAATTCCGCCTGAAAAAACCATACTCTACATTCCACATAATGTTGCCATGACCTATGAATATAAAACCCTGCTTACGCATTTAAAAAAAATAAAGACTAAAATCCATTTAATGTTTTCCATTGGAAAAGATCAAATCAGAGGATCTCACAATCACCAGGAAATAATTGAAACAGTATGTGAAAAAGAACTTAAAACTATCTCATATTCCATGCATGACATAAACAATCCAGCGGAAATAACCATGGCGGATGCTGTTGTCGCCTGCTCAGCATGCTATGCGACTGAAGTGGCAGCAAATAACGGCATCCCATCCTTTATTCATGACCCCATGGTAACTCCATATAAAAATGGAAATACAACTTCAGTGAACAAGGTTGCGGATCTTATAGAACTCATAGAATCTGCAATAGAGTTGCATAACAAAACAACCGAAATTTCCCAGATATTATTGAATCTAATACAAAAAAAAGTCTTCTCCAAGGGAGTAAAAAATGGATAAATTCTGGAAAAATAAAAAAATTATAGCCTATATAGCGCTGCTGCATCATACACGCTTTATTATTCCTATAATGGAAAGATTAAAATTGCTTGGAGCCAATGTCCAATATGTTGTTGGCCAGGCAGAAAGAAGCCAGGAAATAACTGCTGTGGAATGCAATCTCAACTATAAACATGTTTTTTCCTACCTTTCCAATGATGATTTTAATGATATTCAAAAAAACTATTTAAGAGAACGAAAAATATTTTCCAAAGCACTGACTTCAGATTTTGCCATGGCCACTCAAATGGTAACAGTCCTGGACAAAACTCTCTATTCAACTGCCCAGGAATATGTTGCCTATAAAAATCTGTTAAAGTATGAAAAACCAGATTTATGTTTTGCTTTGCATGAAGCCAACCGTTGGGGCAAAATGTTTGCATTCTGGTCAAAAAAATTTAATACCCCTTTTATTACTCTCCAGGAAGGCCTTGGATATAATGCTGATTTTGGATATATAGGCCATGTCCAATACAGCACTCTGGATCTCGTATGGGGGGAGAGGATCAGAAAAAAACTCAGTGATTTTGAAGCCCCTGTAGAAAGAATTATTCCAGTGGGGAATACCCATCTGTCCAGAGAAAAAAAATACCAGAAAAAAAATAAAAGCAGAGAAAAAATAAGAAAAAAATATAAATTGAAAAACAGTTTTGTGAATTTATTAATCTTTTCTGCAAAACCACCATCTAAGGAAATATTATTGCCTCTTCTGAAGCAGATCAGCTTGCAGGATCAATTAGATCTGATCCTGAAATTTCACCCGGCATGTAAATATGAAGCTTACCTGAATTGGCAGAAATCTTTACCTGAAAAATTAAAGAAAAATTTTATATTTATACATGGTCAGGAAAATACATATGATCTTATCTCTGCCTGCGATCTTTGCATCCTGGCTCAGCCGAGTACCACTGGAATTGAAGCTGTTGCATTTGAAAAACCCTTAATACAGCTTGATATAGCCTCTAATTCAACTGAGGTTTACTCTTTTGTGGATCAAAAAGTTGCTGTGAGTTTGACTCCAGAAAAGCTCGCAAAGGCTCTGGCAGAAAAAAAAGATTTTAACAAAATGTTGGATCCTGAAATTATCAAAAGTTTCCTTAAAAATGAACTTACGGATACAGAAGGTGCCACTGACAGAATTGTTAAAATCATGAAAAAAGTTATTCTGGCCAATCAATTCAAGAAGTTATACCCCCTTGACAGTTATATTAAACCTCAATGTCAATGGTCATTTATAATACCAGTGCCTGAAAACAGTCCCAATAATTTTCTACTCCAGCTCAATGCAATTGCTGAATATTCCGAGAAAGGTGGAGAGTATGAGGTCATTTTAATCATTCCTGATAATATTTCCCCTGACATGATTACCATTCTTGACTCCCTGGAAGGTGATGTTCTAAGGCTTTCCATTAAAAACAGTCAGAATATTTATGAATTTATTAACAACCATATCCCGGAAATTGCAAAAGGAGAAAATATCCTTCTCTTTTCCGAACTTATTGTCCCTTGTGAAAACTGGCTTTCGACCATTGACAATGCATTTGAAAAACAGGGTTCAAAAAAAATATTTGGCTGCATTGTTGAAAATCAATACAAAAATATTATACATGCCGGCGTTGTTTTAAACACCAACAATTCACCGGTTTCAGCCTATGAACATCTTGATTCTAATTTTCCCCAGGCCAATAAAGAGCGCTCTTTTCAAATACTTGATCATTTTCTTGCAATAAAAAAAGAGTTGTTCCTAAAACTCGGTGGCTTCTGGCCAGAAGCTGGCGTTTATGCATTTATGGACCTTAGCCTTAGATTTTCTGAATACTTTAACAGCCCTGATGCAGCCATACTGCTACCTGAACTTCACTTTATCCAACCTGAAACTTTTGCAACTCTGAATACTGAAGATTCAATCAATTTTTTCAGCAGATGGCATGGCAGACTATGGGATAGTGAAGATACTCTTTATAAAACAGACAAAGTATCAACGCTTCAGATTGAATCAGCCCGTCTTACCAGAGCAATAGAATTAACAGGCAGATAATCAAAATTTTCCAGAATAATATTCAGGATAATTTTTATTTTTTGAAATACATTTTTTTCTCAAGTTCACCTCGCAATAACCGATAATTACTATATCTTGCTAAAATTTAAACTGTGAAAGGAGGGTTCACTCGTATTTAAAAAATCAGTTGATTAGCACTATTTATTTATAACAGGGGCAATGGATGCCCGATTACCAAACAATTCAAGGAGGAATTGATAATGGCACTTAGAATTAATACAAATGTGGCTGCATTAAATGCCCACAGGAACATGATCTTAACGGACTCAAAGCTGAGTTCGTCTCTTGAAAGACTCTCAACAGGTCTGAGAATCAACAGAGCCGCAGACGATGCATCAGGAATGGTAATTGCCGATTCACTGAGAGCCCAGCACCTTGGTATTGGCCAGGCTATAAGAAATGCCAATGACGGTATTTCCGTGGTTCAGACCGCTGACGGTGCTCTCGAGGAATCAATCAATATTGTCAATACCATCAAAACCAAAGCCCTCCAGGCTGCTTCCGACGGTCAGACCACTGAGACCCGGAAAGTCATCCAGGCTGATATTGATAAATTGATAGAAGAACTTGATATCATTGCAAAAACAACATCTTTTAATGGTCATAAACTCCTCTCAGGAGTTTTTACAGACAAAAAAATTCAGATTGGGGCTTTTTCAAATGAAACGGCTACCATCTCAATAGGATCAACCGAATCCACAAAAACCGGTCATATCTCCACGGCAAATCTCTCCATGACCAGTGAAGCAGGTGGTGAGGTTCAGCTGACCATCACAAGTTCCATAACAGGTGAAGAGCTTGTACTCAACAACATTGATATCCAGAGTAACAACCAGACTGAAAATGGCATGGGCGCACTGGCAGATGAAGTTAACCGCTACAGCGCAGTAACTGGTATCAAAGCAACTTCCGTTGTAAGCACCACAACTTCTACTGCCATACAGGCAGGCGTAACCGGCAGCGATTTTTCTATAAACGGTATCAACATAGGCGCAATAACTGTTGAAGACAATGACTCAACAGGTTCACTTGTAAGCGCTATAAACGACAAAACTACTGAACACGGCGTAACTGCCACCATGGAAAATGACGGCAGAATGACCTTGACATCAGCAGATGGCAGAGCGATTGAAGTAACAGGGTCTGTATCAGATGTAACTGGAAGCACCTCTTCCCAACTGTCAACCATTGGGTATCTCTCTCTTGTTCAACAGGGTACAAGCCAGTTCCAGATCAATGGGATTGGTGCGGGAGCCACTGGTGCAGATATCGAGATCTCCGGTGATTTTACAACTGTAGAAGACTCAATTCTTGCATCAGGTTCAACTATCAAGGCGGGTTCCATGCTGGCTGCTGGTACAATTGTTGGAGGAGATACTTTTGTGGAAAATCAGATCAGCTCTACCCAGCTGGATACTGAAATAGTTGCAGGTTCTACACTCTATTCCACAACTGAACTAGCGAAAGGTTGTGTGATTGGTGGGACAGTTACCCTTGCAGGAGACACCATTAACTCTGCAGCTACCGG
>CAYZCC010000089.1:0-663 GCA_964476805.1 uncultured Desulfobacula sp. | reverse complement strand
CTTTGGGTAAGGGTACTGTTATAACAACAGGATTCACCTTATCAGTAAATGGAGAGGACACTTCCTTTATAGTGGGAGATACCCTGACTGCTGCAGTAGTGCTTTCAGAAGATATCACGCTCAATGCGGATATCACCTTGAAATACAATAGTACATCAACTGATAATACCACGCTTAAAGCAGGCTCAACCTTAGCAACCGGCTCACAGATGGGTGTTAAACATGAAATTGGTATAACTTATGCTACGGCTGCTACAGCTACAATCGCAACTGGTGCTACAACAACAAGCGATATAAGAATTGGTACGGACCTCACCACAGACATTACAGTAGCAGGTTTCACTATCAGATCTGGAAGTTACCTTGAAGACGGCACTTCACTTGTTCTGGCCACAGATTCAACAACCACTTGGTCAGGGTCAACGCTTGTAACTACAGTGGGTACAATTGAATATGGTGACACGATAACAGAAGGACAGTCTTATGTTCTTTCTGGCGGACAAGTGATCTCCGAAGATCTGTTACTTGGAACCCTGACATCAGCCACAGGAGGCACTAATTCAATTGCAGCCGGATCGATTCTCACTTCCGGTTTCGTAGCAGGTAGCAATTCGGGTGCCGCAGCCACAACTCTTGTAGCTAATCTAACCACTGTTTCCCTGG
>CAYZCC010000088.1:3472-9103 GCA_964476805.1 uncultured Desulfobacula sp. | reverse complement strand
TTCTCGGTCGTGTGGTGACCACAACAGGTGAGCCGGTTGACGGTAAGGGGCCAATCAATGCAGAAAATCGTATGAACATGGAGCGGGTCGCTCCCGGAGTTATTGCAAGAAAATCAGTTCATGAGCCATGTTATACAGGTGCTAAGGCAGTTGACGGCATGACTCCTGTTGGCAGAGGGCAGCGTGAACTTATAATCGGTGACAGGCAGATCGGTAAAACTGCTGTTGCCGTTGATGCAATTATTGCCCAGAAAGAGTCTGACATTAAATGCATTTATGTTGCCTGCGGTCAGAAAAAATCAACTGTTGCCCAGGTTGTTGCTGCTCTTGAAGAGCGTGGTGCCATGGAGTATACAACCGTTGTTGTTGCATCTGCTTCTGAGGCTGCAGCCATGCAGTATCTTGCTCCCTATGCAGGTTGTGCAATGGCAGAGTATTTCAGGGATAAGGGTGAACACTCCCTGATTATTTATGATGATCTTTCAAAACAGGCAGCAGCTTATCGTCAGGTGTCTCTGCTTCTCAGACGTCCTCCAGGACGTGAGGCATTCCCCGGCGATATCTTCTACAACCACTCAAGACTTCTTGAAAGATCTGCGAAACTCAGTGATGAAGAGGGAGCAGGTTCCCTTACAGCACTACCCATCATTGAAACCCAGGAAGGGGACTTGTCAGCGTTTATCCCGACAAATGTTATCTCCATTACAGACGGCCAGATCTTTCTTGATAAGGACCTCTTCTTTGCTGGTATCAGGCCTGCCATTGATGTGGGTCTTTCTGTCTCACGTGTTGGTGGTGCTGCCCAGGTAAAGGCAATGAAACAGGTTGCAGGAACCCTGCGTCTTGACCTTGCCCAGTTCCGTGAGCTTGAAGCATTTGCTGCATTTGGATCAGATCTCGATAAGGCAACGCAGAAACAGCTCACCCGTGGTGAAAGATTGGTGGAGCTCTTAAAACAGCCCCAGTTCCAACCGCTTCCCATGGAAAAAATGGTAACAGCACTCTATGCTGGAACCAAAGGATATATTGATAAATATCCAAGAGAAGCTGTTGCAAAATATGAAGAAAGCCTTTATTCATTTGTTGAAAATCGCTTTCCTGAAGTTTTTTCAGGTCTCAAGGAGAAAGAGGAGATCACTGATGAAATTGAAGCGCTATTGAAAAAATGCCTTGAAGCCTACGACGAAGAATTCAAGGACACCCTATAGGTGTTTTATCAATTTTTTGTAAAATTATTCACTAATTACAGGCTTGAAAGGTAGAGATAATGGCAACTTTAAAAGAAGTACAATCAAAAATAGTCAGTGTCAAAAAGACTAAACAGATTACCTCTGCCATGAAAATGGTTGCCACTTCAAGATTACGCGGTGCCCAGACAAACATGGAGGCATTTCAACCATATGCTGGAAAGTTTGCTGAAGTTCTGGGAAGTATAGCCGGTTCAGCGGATGAGGATGCAAGCCCTTTGCTTGTACCCAAAGAAGACGTAAAAAAAGTGGCCTTGATTATTTGTACATCAGACAGAGGACTTTGTGGCGGTTTTAATATAAATTTAATTTCAAAAGCTGAAAAAATTATTAAATCAGACCTTGAAGGCAAAGATGTCACTTTTACCTGTTTTGGTAAAAGAGGAAGAGACTGGGCAAGAAAGCAGCCCCACTCAATTGATGATGAATTCCTTGATGTGATTGGCGGGAAAATTGATTTTTCAGTGGCAGCATCTTCAGGACAGAAATTAATCAACAGTTTCCTTGAGGGAGCTGTTGACGAAGTCTATCTGATTTATTCGAAGTTTATAACCATGGCAAAGCAGGAACCAACCATAAAACAGATTCTGCCTATTCCTTCGCTTGAAGATGTAGCAGGAGAATCTGATAAAGATGAAATAAATGAAGATGCGCTTGTAGAACATCTTTGTGAACCATCTTCCGATGCATTGCTTGGAGAAATGCTGCCAAAAAATATTTTTATTCAGATATATGATGCGCTGCTTCAGACTTCAACAAGTGAGCATGCAGCTCGCATGAGAGCTATGGAAAATGCAACCAAGGCATGTGAAGATATGGTTGAAGAACTGCAGACAATATTCAATAAAACCAGACAGGCTGCAATTACAGCAGACCTTATGGATATTGTTGGTGGTGCGGAAGCATTGAAGGGATAGATTTAAGACATTTTGAAAGACTTTTATTAATATGAAAACAGCTTTTAAGGAGAAAAAAATGGCTGGAAATATAGGTAAAATAGCACAGGTACTTGGTGCTGTTATTGATGTTGAGTTTGAACCCGGGAATCTTCCTCCGGTTTTAACAGCTTTGACAGTTACTAACCCGACAATAGGTGATGAAGAAGATAATCTTGTTGTTGAAGTGGCACAGCATCTGGGTGACAATGTAGTAAGATGTATTGGTATGGATGTAACTGACGGACTTCAAAGAGGAATGGCTGTAAAAGATACGGGTGCGCCAATTATGATGCCTGTTGGTGAAGCATCTCTTGGAAGAGTTCTCAATGTTGTTGGAAGACCTGTTGACGGGCTTGGTGAAATTTCACAGGAGAAACAGCTTCCCATTCATAGACATGCACCTCAGTTTACAGAGCAGGATACCACTGTAAGGGTTCTTGAGACAGGTGTAAAGGTTATTGATCTTCTTGTACCATTCCCACGTGGCGGTAAAATGGGTATGTTTGGTGGTGCCGGTGTTGGTAAAACCGTTATAATGATGGAGATGGTTAACAATATTGCCATGCAGCATGGCGGTATTTCTGTATTTGGCGGTGTTGGAGAGAGAACACGTGAAGGTAATGACCTTTATCATGAAATGAAAGATTCAGGCGTTCTTCCAAAGTGTGCGCTTGTATACGGTCAGATGACAGAACCTCCCGGAGCAAGAGCAAGAGTTGCTCTCTCTGCTTTGACATGTGCAGAGTATTTCAGGGATGAAGAGGGACAGGACGTCCTCTTGTTTGTTGATAATATATTCCGTTTTACCCAGGCAGGTGCTGAAGTTTCAGCAACTCTTGGTCGTATGCCGTCAGCAGTTGGTTATCAGCCGACACTCGCCGTTGATATGGGTGAATTGCAGGAACGTATTACATCAACAGATAAAGGGTCCATTACAGCGGTTCAGTGTGTTTATGTGCCAGCCGATGACTTGACAGACCCTGCGCCTGCAACCACATTTGGTCATCTTGACGGAACAGTCGTTCTATCCCGTCAGATTTCTGAACTTGGTATCTATCCTGCTGTTGATCCGCTTGATTCAACTTCAAGAATTCTTGATGCAGCATATATTGGTGACGAACACTACTATGTTGCCCGTGAAGTTCAACAGATACTTCAAAAATATAAAGAGCTTCAGGATATTATAGCAATTCTTGGTATGGAAGAGCTTTCCGATGAAGATAAAATTACTGTACAGCGCGCAAGAAAACTGCAGAAATTTTTGTCACAACCCTTCCATGTAGCAGAAACTTTCACTGGAATGCCAGGTAAGTTTGTAAAGGTTGAAGACACTGTAAGATCATTTAAAGAAATAATTGACGGTAAACATGATGACCTTCCTGAAAATGCTTTTTACATGGTAGGCACCATTGAAGAGGCTGTTGAAAAAGCAAAAGCTGAATAAATTTTCGGAGGTATAGCATGGCAGAAGAATTGTTTCTTGAAGTGGTTACACCGCAGAGTGCAATTGTCAGTGAAGAGGTTCAGATTGTTGTTGCTCCTGGCTCTGAGGGCGAATTTGGCGTCTTAAAAGGGCATACTGCATTTCTGACTTCTCTTAAGATTGGCACACTTCGATACAAAGATGCAAACGGAAAAGAGAGATTTCTTTTTATTAATCAAGGATTTGCCGAAGTACTGCCTGACAAGGTGACCATCCTTGCAGAATCTGCTGAACGAAGGAAGAATATCGATGTAGAAAGAGCCAGGGGTGCAAAAGACAGGGCTGAAAAACGTCTGGCAGGCAAAACTGCAGATACTGATTTTTTAAGGGCTGAAATTGCGTTGAGACGTGCTGTTCAAAGACTTTCCATAAAAGGAATTAATTGACGTCTGTTTGCGTGGACACAGAAATTACATAATGCAGATGTTCTTACTTCAGAATAGTGGGAACTGACATTTTGCAGCAATCTGTGGAAAATTTCCAGAAAGTATGTAATTGTACTTGACTGCAGATTTTTTAAAAGAGGGGAAACATCAAACATGTTTGATGTTTCCCCTCTTTTAATTAGTATCAACTTATGAAGAAATAAAAATAGTTGTCTTGTGTTTTACCATAGGATAAAATTTCCATAAATTGTGTAAAAATCCAAGTTCACAATAAATAGTTAAAAACAAATTAAATGGTAACGCCATGAAATATAATGATGTAGGAACTATTATTCTTGCTGCAGGTAAGGGTACAAGAATGAGATCTGATATGCCAAAAGTACTCCATATGGTTGCAGGAAAGAGTATGATCATGCATGTAATTGAAACTGCAAAAAAAATTACTCCCGATAATATCCATGTTGTTGTTGGATATAAAAGCCAGGATGTAAAAGATGAAGTTAAAAAATATTGTAAAGTGAATTTTGCTGAACAAAAACAGCTGATTGGAACAGGAGATGCTGTAAAATCAGCAATCCCAGGATTAAATCCAGTCATTAAAAATGTACTGGTGTTATATGGTGATGTGCCTTTGATCCATGAAAAAACAATTTCCAACCTGATTGACCAACACAAAAAAAAAGGTGCAGAAGTATCTGTGTTAGCTGTAGATCTTGATGACCCGACAGGCTATGGACGTATTGTTACTGATGATCAAAACCGTATGCTTTGTATCAGGGAAGAGGCGGATGCCAGTGTAGAAGAGAAGAAAATAAAAAAAATTAATACCGGTATCTACTGTTTTGAAAAAAATATTCTTGAAGCAGCGCTTAACGAAATCCAGCCTGATAATAACCAGGCTGAATATTATTTGACAGATGCCATTGAGATAGCACAAAAAAAAAAAACCATGGTTGTTACCGTGAGTGATTACAGAGAGGTTATAGGTGTAAATACGGTTCAAGAGCTTAAAAGAGTTGAAAATTTTATTAAAAATCATGGCAAATGAATTGCCTTGACTTTATGGAATATTTTGAACTATATTGAATTTAAATATATTCTATGAGAGTGTGAAATTGAGTAAAGAAATTGAAAATAAATTTGATGATATCGATGGAAAAATTGATTTTGTGATTGAACTTTGTCAGACACTTCAACAGAAAAACAGTGAGTTGTTGTTGAAAATTAAGGATCTTGAGACGCAACTTGATAAAAAAATTATTGCAGAAGAAGAATTTTCACAACAGGAAACTCTGATTCAGTCAAAAATTGATGGTCTATTGAAGAAACTAAATTATTTTTCATCTGATGTTTCAGGCGGCTATTCATCACGCCTGTAGTAAGTCAAAATTATCTTTGGAAAAGGTATTTTTTTGAATGAAATTGTTAAAATTGATCTTTTTGGAGAGGAATTCAGATTTAAACCTGACGACCAGGTGGAAAATCCTGAAAAAGTTGCAACCTATTTAAAAAATTATATAAAACAAGCTGAAGATATGTTTCAAAACAAGGTTTCAGGTAAAAATAAAATTGCAATA
>CAYZCC010000088.1:0-3462 GCA_964476805.1 uncultured Desulfobacula sp. | reverse complement strand
AATGTATCTAAAGATTTTTACGAATTGAAACAACAGCATGCGAACCTTGAAAAAGAGATTGATAAAAGACTTTCATTTCTAATGGAAAAAATAGATAAAGGAATTGAGTGAAATAACCGTTGATCTTAATAATTATTGCCCCTGCACTGTGCGTGATTGTGTGACAATCTTTGTCCTAACGCATTATAAAAAGGGAGTTCACACTTTTGCTGGTGTGCTAAGTTCCTCATGGTAAGGAAAAGCCTAAAGGTAATACTGGACACCCACCTTGAACTTTTGGTTCAAAGGCTTAAAACGCAACACGGCAATTTGTGGGGGTAATAGTTATAAATAAAATCTTATTCAATTCTTTCCTTTTAAATTTTATTCAATTCATCCTTACAAATTTAATTAAATAATTACAACATAGTTATGTTGTTTATATAATATAGGAGAATTTTTAAATGGAATATTCAGTTACACTCTCAACAATTGCTGCTGTGCTGCTGGGATTGGGGGTTGTTGCTTTTTCAATCTATAAACGCAAAGCTGTTCAAAAAGATCTTTCTCAGGAAATTTTGAACATAGAAAAAAAGCAGAAGCGTTTAATTCAGGAAGCTGAAAAACAGTCAGATTCACTGCTGAAAGAAGCTAAACTGGAAGCAAAATCAAGACTTCTTGAAATGAAAAGTAATTTTGACTCAGAAACTGAGGAGACACGCTCTGAGCTAAAAAGAGAGGAGAGAAGATTATCAAAAAAGGGTGAAAAACTGGATCAAAAAGAAGACCTGCTGGCAAAAAGAGAACAAAAAATTCAACAAAAAGAGATTGAAGCACAAAAAAAGTTCGATTCAGCCAGTAATAAAGAGAATCACTACAGGCAGCTATTAGAAAAAACAAAAAAAGAGCTTGAAAAAGTATCCGGGCTTACACTTGGAGAAGCAAAAGACCTTTTGCTTAAAGCCATGGAAGAGGAGGCAAGGCATGCCGGTGCCAAACTAATCAAAAAAATTATCAGTGAAGCAAAAGAGAAAGCAGATAAAGAAGCTAAAAAAATTATCTCAACCTCTATTCAGAGATATGCCGGTGAATATGTATCCGAAAGAACCGTCTCTGTGGTTCATCTTCCAGGAGATGAAATGAAAGGGCGAATTATTGGCAGGGAGGGAAGAAATATAAGGGCTCTTGAGGCTGCCACAGGGATTGATTTAATAATTGATGATACACCGGAAGCTGTTATATTATCAGGATTTAATCCGGTTCGAAGAGAAGTGGCTAGAATTTCCCTTGAAAAATTGATATCTGATGGAAGAATACATCCTGCAAGAATTGAGGATATTGTTAATAGAGCAACTCTGGAAGTGGATGAAACCATTAAAGAGGCAGGAGAGCAGGCAGCATTTGATCTGGGTGTTCATGGGATTGATCCTGAATTGATCAAAGTTCTTGGTAAACTAAAGTTTCGAACCAGTTATGCTCAGAACGTATTGCAGCATTCAATTGAAGTTGCCTTTTTGTCAGGAACAATTGCAGCGGAACTCGGGTTAAATATTAAACTTTCCAAACGCATGGGATTGCTGCATGATATTGGAAAAGCAGTGGATCGTGATGTGGATGGCGCCCATGCAATCATTGGTGCAAAACTTGCTAAAAGATATGGTGAATCAGAGCCTGTTGTCAATGCGATTGCAGCTCATCATGAAGATCAGATGCCTGAATCTGTTTATGATTATATTATTCAGGCCGCGGATGCGCTGTCCGGCGCAAGGCCTGGTGCCAGAAAAGAGAGCCTGGAAAATTATGTAAAACGACTTGAGGATTTGGAAAACATTGCAAACTCTTTTGATGGTGTTGTAAATACCTATGCTATTCAGGCGGGTCGTGAAATACGTGTCATTACTGAAAGTGAAAAAATCAGTGATGAAAGCGCTGTACTTTTATCAAGGGATATTGCAGGGCAGATTGAGGAAAATTTAACTTTTCCAGGTCAGGTCAAGGTCGTCGTTATCAGAGAGACAAGAGCAGTGGAATATACAAAAAAATAGAGGTTTAAAATTAGATGAGTGTTTTATCTATATTAAAAGAGCGCGGATTTATAGAAAATATGACCCATACACAGGCGCTTGATGAGTATCTCAGCAACAACAGAACTACTTGTTATATTGGCTTTGACCCTACAGCAGACAGTCTGCATGTCGGTAGCCTTGTTTGTATTATGGCCCTTGCTCATATGCAGAGAGAAGGACACAGACCCATTGCACTGGTTGGTGGCGGAACCGGTTTAATAGGAGATCCTTCCGGAAAAACAGAACTTCGGAAAATTATTACCCAGGAACAGATTGATCATAATAAAAAAGGTATTAAAAACCAACTTTCCAGGTTTTTTGATTTTTCAGATGATAAAGCACTTCTTCTTGATAATGCTCAATGGCTTAAAAAATTGGAATATATACCATTTTTAAGAGATATTGGAAGGCATTTCAGTGTCAATCGAATGGTTAAAGCCGAATGTAATAAAGCCCGTATGGATTCTGAAGATGGACTCACCTTTATTGAATTTAATTATATGCTGCTTCAGGCTTATGACTTTATGCAGCTTGCAGAATCTTTTGATTGTTTTTTGCAGATGGGAGGATCAGATCAATGGGGTAATATTGTTGCTGGCACTGATTTGATTCGAAGAACATTGGGGAAGAAGGCTTTTGGAATTACTTTTCCTCTGATTACCACTGCAAGTGGTATCAAAATGGGAAAAACACAGAAAGGAGCTGTATGGCTTGATGGAGAAAAATTTTCTCCCTATGAATATTATCGGTTCTGGGTAAATACTGATGACGCTGATGTGGTTAGATTTCTTGCTTTATTTACTTTTCTCCCCATGGAAGAAATCGAGAAAGTAAAAGATATTCAAGGAGTTGAGCTGAACAAGGCAAAAGTTATTCTTGGTTATGAAGCCTGCAAGATCTGTCATGGTGAAAATGAAGCAGACAATGCTTTGAAAGCATCTGTATCAATGTTTGGTGGTATTGATATCCCAGACACTCTACTCCCTCATAGTTCTATTCCAAGGGGCATACATCAAAGCCAAAATAGAGATGCTGTCCCCTCATCTTTATTTGTTAAAGAAGAAATATTAGGAAAAATTCCTTTGATAGACCTTTTTGTGGATGCAGGTTTGTGTAAATCAAAATCTGCTGCCAGGCGGCTTATAGAACAGGGTGGTGCTTACATTAATGGCAATAAAATTGTCGACTTTGAACAAAATATCCAAAATAGCGATGTTTTAAAAGGTGAAGTCCTGCTAAGGGCAGGAAAAAAGAAAAACCATAAAATTATTTTAAACTAAATATAAAAAGTATTTGACATAAAATATAATTACATATATATTACTTGAGTTTTATTGATCACCGTATCTGAAGGGGTCAATATATTTGATCTTTGAAAATTGGTCAGTGAAAATTTGTAGAGCGGGTCTTAAGAACA
>CAYZCC010000087.1:6958-9187 GCA_964476805.1 uncultured Desulfobacula sp. | reverse complement strand
TATTCGGATTTTGAGGCGGTTGACTACGCCATATTGGCTGCCACAAGCTCTGCAATATCAAGGGTTTTGATTTTTTCTTCCTGCTCAAGTTCTTTCATGCCGTCCTCAATCATGGTGAGGCAGAAGGGGCAGGCCACTGCAACATTGTCTGCCTTTTTATCAACGATTTCTTCAGCTCTTTCCACATTGATTCTTTTCCCTATGTTCTCTTCCAGCCACATTCTGCCGCCGCCGGCACCGCAGCAGAAACTCTCTTTGCCGTGGCGGTCAAGTTCTTTAAGGCCGTTCTTTGACAGGGACTGCAGGATTGATCTGGGCGGGTCATAGGTTGAATTATATCTGCCAAGATAGCAGGGGTCATGATAGGTCAGGGCGCCTTCAAGGGATTTATTCAGGGTGATCTTTCCCTGTTTGATGAGGTCATTGATAAAGTGTGTATGGTGGATGACCTCATAGTTGCCGTCCATTTGCGGGTATTCGTGCTTCAGGGTATTCAGGCAGTGGGGGCAGGCGGCAATGATTTTTTTAACATGGTAGTTGTTCAGGGTTGCAATATTCTCTTCAGCCATCATCTGGTACATCATTTCATTGCCCACGAGTCTTGCAAAATCACCTGTGCATTTCTCTTCCTTGCCAAGGATTGCAAAGTTGATGTTGGCTTTCTGCAGGATTTTAACAAGGCTGATGGATACTTTTTTTTGCCTGTCATCAAAAGAGCCTGCACAACCGATCCAGAGAAGGTAATCCACATCAGAATCCTCAGCCATTGTTTTTACATCAAGGCCCTCTGCCCAGTCTGCACGCTTGTCATAGCCGATTCCCCAGGGGTTGCCGTTGCGTTCAAGGCCTTTAAGGGCGGTATCAAGTTCTTTGGGATATACGCCTTCCATGAGGGCCTGACCTTGTCTCATGGCCACTATGCGGGGCACCTGTTCAATGGTGACAGGGCATACTTCTTCACAGGCTCGGCAGGTGGTGCATGCCCAGAGAGTCTCTTGAGAAATCACATCACCCATTAGTTTTTTATCGCTGTTAAGTTCAACCATCTGTTCTGTAATCCGGGCATTTATCTCTTCATTGTCACCCGCTTCTGAGAGAGTGGCGGCAAGTTTTGAGCGCTTGATAATATTGTCTGAATTTGCAAAAAATTCATGTTTCAGGTCATCGTTGAATTTGTGCAGGCTTAAGGGCTTCTCTGTTACAAAGGCAGGACAGACTTCTTTACATCGGCCGCATTCAGTACAGGTATAAAGATCCAGCCCCTGTTTCCAGTCAAGCTGGTGAATATGATTGACGCCAAGAGATTCATCCTGCCACACGGACTCATCTTCAAGATCAAGGAGCGGTGTCTTTTCATGGGGATAATCAAGGGATTTGAAAAATACATTGGGCAGAGCTGTAATCACATGGAAATGCTTGCCCAGGGGCAGAAGATTTAAAAATGTCAGCTGGGTGATGACATGAAGCCAGAACATTCCTTCCATGAGAGTCTCAGTTGAATCAGCACGGATCCATGATATCAGGGATGCGGCTGCAACAGAAACAGGTGTCCATACAAATTCAGAACCATACTGGGGATTATTAAAAAAATGGAGATGATCAGGGTTGCCGTAGCGGGTGATCAGATGATACCTTGCCCCATCATAAAGAAGATCGGAAATCATTAAAATACCAATCATGATCAAAACAACATAGGCTTCCAGGGTGTGATGCATCCGTTCAGGTTTTAAAACCAGTCTTCTGAAGATGGCATAACAGATCATCAATAAAACAATGCCTTCCATGATGTCTTTCAGCCCAATATAGAGATATCCCAACAGAAAATCATCACCCAGAAAGGGGAGATGATAGCCTCTTATAAAGCCTTCACCATAAATATTGAGACTTCTTATGAGAAGAATACAGAATCCCCAGAAGATAAAAGCGTGCATTATTCCTGCGGCCCACTCTTTTTTCCTTCCCGCCAGGCGCTTTTGTCCTATGGCGATGATCACCATGTTTTTAAGCCGTTCACTGATCCGGTTGAACCGATCCAGGGGTTCAAGGGCCATGAGCAGTTGAATTTTATAATACAGGGTGTAGCAGAAAGCGGCCAGACCGACAATAAGGAGGATTGACATGACTATGGGATTCATAAATTACCTCAATATTACTTTTTCTTTGTTTTTCTTATCAATGCTTGATTGTAATGCTTAATTGTAATGCTTAATTGTAATGCTTAATTGTAAT
>CAYZCC010000087.1:2181-6858 GCA_964476805.1 uncultured Desulfobacula sp. | reverse complement strand
AATGCTTGATTGTAATGCTTAATTGTAATGCTTAATTGTAATGCTTAATTGTAATTTGAGTGAAAACTTACTGCGCCTTGTATAGGGGCAAAAGGTTGCTCAAATTTATCCTTTGGCTTTTTTAATCTCTTCTCTTAGTATGGGGACCACCTCAAAAAGATCACCCACAATACCATAGTCAGCCACATTGAATATTGGGGCTTCAGGATCTTTGTTAACGGCAAGAATGGTTTTAGATCCGGTCATACCGGCAAGATGCTGGATCGCTCCTGAAATACCCATAGCCATATACAGGTTGGGTGCGACTATTTTACCGGTCTGGCCCACCTGCTTATTCTGTGCCAGGAGACCGGAGTCAACCATGGCGCGGGAAGAACCAACACCTGCACCCAGATCATCTGCAAGTTCTTTTATAAGATCAATTCCTGCCTGATCCTTGGCGCCGCGTCCGATTGAAATAACAATATCTGCATCAGCAAGATCAACTTCACCGCTTGCATCTGATATAAGTTCCTTGATCACTGCTTTTAAATCAGGTGCAGGTGCAGGAAGTTTAACCACATTTTCAGTTCCGCTGATATTCTTATCTGCTGTAAAGGCGCCGGCTCTGACAACTGCCACCAGCTGGCTTGTGTTTATTTTTACCTTCTGCAGTATTTTATTTGCAATGGCAGGTCTTGTGATGGATATCTGATTTCCATCAAGCGTGGCATCGATGATTTCACTTGCACAGGCAGCATTCAACTGTGCGGCAACTCTTGGTGCAACCGCCTTGCCTGTTTCAGAAAATCCAAACCATACAAGGTCGGCTTCAAACTGTTTTGCAGCATCCACCACACAGGATGCAAAGGGTGCGGCACTGAAAAGTTCAAGACCTGCATCATCTGCAATATACTGGGTATCAGAGCCTGCACCTGCAAGATCTGCACTTAAAGATTCAATACCAGATCCAACTGCCACCACAGCGGTCTCAGCACCAAGCGCTCCGGCTTTTGATAAAAGTTCAGTGGTGCTGCCTTTTAAGACACCCTCTTTGATATCTGCAACTACGAGTATTTTTGTCATGATAATAATTTTCCTTATATAAATACCGGATAGTGGCGTATCCGGTCAGCGTTTAATAATTTCACAGCACCTTTGCGTCATTGACAAGAAGATCAACCACTCTGGCTGTGATCTCGGCGGCATCCCCTTCAAATTTTTGTCCTGTCTGGCGTGTTTTTGCTTTCATGAATTGAATCACTTCAGAGTCTGGAGATCCTCCTCCCACGTCATCCCAGGAAGTTCCAAGTGCTGCAAGATCCATAACATTAATCTTCTTTTTTTTTGCCATCATAATGCCGCGCATGGCAGGCAGGCGGGGTTCATTAATGCCGTCACTCACTGTTACCACTGCAGGAAGTTCAAGTTCAAGGATTTCTGTTCCTGCATCCCCCACTCTGGAGACTTTAATGTGCTGGTCATCCATCGCTTCAATATTAATCACATTGCTTACACAGGGGAGGCCGAGAAATTCTGCAAGAATAATTCCGGTCTGGCCGCTGTCTGTATCCTGGGCCTGTTTCCCGGTGATAACAAGGTCATACTCTCCTTGTTCATAAACTTTCTGTATAATTCTGGCATAGGTTGAAGGATTTGAGTTCTCCAGTGCAGGATCATCAATCTGGATGGCATTGTCAATACCCATGGCAAAGGCTTTACGGATGATTTTGGTATTATCATCACCCCTGCCGATATTGACCAGGGTGGTCTCTGCCTTGTTTTTCTCTTTGAGCTGTACAGCAGTTTCCACTCCATTCTCATCCCAGGCATTCATGACATACTGGAGACCGTCTTCAATAATAGCGTCACTCTTCACATTGATGTTGAGTTCAACATCAACAACTTTTTTAACGGTGGTAAGAATTTTCAATTTATCCTCCTGATTTATATTTTGGCTGATCTGTATTTTGGCTGATCTGTATTTTGGCTGATCTATATTTTGGCTGATTTATTTATCTGGGTTATTCTTATTTTCTCTCTGTTAAAATACGCTCTTCACCGCAAACTATAATTAATCCAACGCCTTTGGCAGGAAAAGCCAGGGTCATATTCAGGCTTTTTCCCATCTCCACAGCAAGGGCAGTTGGCCTTGAATTACCTATTATTACAGGTATATGTGCCCTGGCTGTTTTTTGAATCAATTCATAACTTATCCTTGAAGATAAAACAATTATCTTGGCGTTTGATAATTTTTTATCCATAAAGGCATTGCCGACGGCCTTGTCAAGTGCGTTGTGGCGGCCGACATCTTCTGCAAAGGAGAGCTTTTCCAGGTGAGAGTCAAATAGGATTGCAGCGTGTGATCCTCGGGTGCTCTGATAGTAAATCTGGTTTTCGTAAAGCTTGTTTATACAGTTAAAAATACCACTTATTTCAACTTTAAAATCATCTTTGAGTGTTGTGATTTTCTGATAAAGATCCCTGATCATCTCTTTCCCGCAGATACCGCAGCTGGTCTGGCTGACAAAAATTTTCCTGTCAAGAATTTCATGAATCTTGTTTTTTCTTTCAGGTTTGAGCCAGACATCCGCAATATTGGGCTCAAGATATTGATCATAATCGATGGTGATAATGTCATCGGGTGAACCGGCAATCCCCTCACCAAGGCAGAAACCTGCAGCATGAAAAATTTCATCTCCCGGAGTTCTCATGACCACAGAGTAAGGTTGCCCCTCAATACGAATCAAAAAAGGCTCTTCTCCTATCATTTCAAGAGATATTGTCTCTTTACCCAAAGTGTTCTCCAGGGCTTCCTTCCGGTATTGAAGCGCCTGGTAAACCGTTGTATCCTTTTTCTGGCTCACTTATATACCTCCCTGCCTGTAAAATTGATGCAGACCACCTGTTCACAATGTAACTATTTATAAGCTATATTATAACTACGTGTCAAGAAGAAAAAAGCACTAATTACCCCGAATCTTTACATGATTTACACTTAAATTTCGATATTTTTTATATATTTATATGAATAACATGACAGACAAACATTCTCAATTAATAGATCCTCTCAAAATTTGCAGGGTGCTTCAGGAATATATTGTCTAACCTGAATACTTTCTTTACAGTTTGATTATTGGATGGATATCTCTTATAATAGCTGCATAGGGTAAACAGGGTATTAAATTTAAGAAAACAGTTGTAATATAAAGGTGCAAATATTTTGATTAAGAAATATGATGTTGCAGTCATCGGGTCGGGTCCTGCAGGAGAAAAGGCAGCCATTGAAGCTTCGATCTTGGGGGCAAAGACAGTTATTATTGAAAAAGGCAGCCAGCCGGGAGGTGCCGGTTTAATTACAGGAACAATTCCGAGCAAATCATTAAGGGAGACGGTAAAATATGTTGAATCACTGTCTCAAAGCAGTCTAAGCGGGATAGAGGTATACCACGATAAAAAATTAACTGTTCAGGAGTTAATGTTTCGAAAAGAGAGAGTCATTAAATATCGGGTCAATGATATAAAGGAAACATATGAGAAAAAGAGTATTGATTTTATTTCAGGCCGGGCAGAATTCAAATCCTCAAACCAGCTGATTATACAAAATGAGAAAGAGAGCAGCCATGTCACTGTAGAGGCTGATAAAATTATAATTGCTTCTGGCACAAGACCTTATCATCCTGTTAACTTAAACTTTGACGCAAAATATATTCTGGATTCTGATACTATTTTACAGGTGGAAGATATTCCCGACTCAATGGTTGTCATCGGCGGCGGGGTTATTGGTTGTGAATATGCCACTATTTTCTCTAAAATGGGTACAAAGGTCATCATCATTGATTCCAATATGATGCTGCTCAATTTCATTGATCATGATATCTCCAATACACTGGCCGGTGAAATGCAAAAGGATGGCGTGCAGCTGAAGCTTGGAACTGCCTATGAAAAAGTAGAGGTAAAGGATAATCAGGTGGTAACGACACTGGCCAGCGGAGAAGAGATAAAAACGTCAGCACTTTTATGTGCAAGCGGAAGAGAGGGGATGACAGATGGACTCAATCTCAATGTTTGTGGTCTTAAGGCCAACTCAAGGAAGCAGTTAGAAGTCAATTCCAACTACCAGACTTCTGTCCCAAATATTTATGCTGTCGGTGATGTCATAGGATTTCCTTCACTTGTTTCAGTCAGCAATGAAGAGGGCCGTATGGCTGCACAACATGCGGTCACCGGCAAAGAAGTATCAAGAATCGGCGGTGACATCCCCTATGGAATTTATACCATTCCAGAGATTTCAATGACAGGATATACAGAAGAGCAGGTCAAAAAAGAAAAAATACCCTACAAGGTTGGAATCTGCTGGTTTAAAAATCTGGCACGCGGCCTTATTATCGGTAGCAGAAAGGGAATGCTCAAGCTGATCTTTCATGATAAAACAGATAAACTGCTTGGCGTTCATATTTTCGGACAGTCCGCAACAGAGCTGATTCATGTTGGACAGTGTGTTATCGCTTTTGACGGTTCCATTGACTATTTTTATAAAACAGTTTTTAACTTTCCAACTCTTAGCGCTGCCTATAAAGTTGCAGCCCGCAATGCACTTGAGATAAAGAAGTAAATTTTGTGAATTTTGAGTCTGCTATGATATCAAAGACTCAGTTAAAACAAATGCGGCCTGAAGATAGGATGTGGGACACAGAG
>CAYZCC010000087.1:0-2171 GCA_964476805.1 uncultured Desulfobacula sp. | reverse complement strand
AGCACTCCTTGCAGTCGTTGCACACTTTTGAGGCGGTCTCAGGAACAAAACAGATCTCTTTGTTAATCCCCCTGTCAACAAAGCCGATGGCATCTGCCTGTTTGACTTCGGCGCAGTATCTTACGCAAAGACCGCAGTGAATACAGAATGATGGGTCTTTTTCATAGCGCTCACTGCTTGCACCATACTCTCTTGCAAGTTTTTCAAGATCAGGGGCATTCGGTGCATGTGCCATGAGAAGCTCGATGATGGTTTTGCGGATCCGGTCCACTTTTTCTGATCTTGTTCTGACAATTATGCCTGCTTCAACAGGATAGACACAGGAGACAACAAGCGGGGTCCACCCCTTTTTTTCCACCTCCACAACGCAAAGCCGACACCCCCCAAAAGGTTCGAGTTTTTCATGATGACAAAGTGTGGGGATGAATATGCCGGCATCCTGAGCTGCATCAAGGAGAGTATCGCCCTCTTTGGCTTTTACTTTAATTCCATCAATTTCAAATTTGATTGGACTCATTTTATTTGGCTCTCTTTATCTTTTGTCCTTTTGAGATTATTTTTTCCTTTCAGGATTTTTTTTTAACAATCACTCTCTTATCTTCAGGCAGAGAATCGGGAACAGGCTCTCCTGAAAGTTTTATCACGGCACCCCATTTAGTCGGGCAGATTTCAAAACAGGTTCCGCAGTTTGTACATTTTTCCTGATCAATGATATGAATTGTTTCCTTCGCACCGTCAATGGCATCGGCAGGACACTTTTTAAGGCACATTCCGCATGCCTGACACCTGGCAGGATCTATGTAAAAAAAGATCATCTCTTTACAGGCAAGGGCCGGGCATCGCTGTTCTTTTATATGCGCTTCATACTCATCTCTGAAATATTGAAGCGTACTTAAGAAGGGATTTGGAGCACTTTTACCAAGGGCGCACAGAGATGCTTCAACAGCAGTTTCAGCAAGTTCTTCCAAAAGCTCGATATCTCCCTCTCTGCCGCTTCCCTCTGTAATGTTGGTCAAGAGTGTGTGCATCTGGCGCAGGCCTTCACGGCAGGGAACACATTTGCCGCAGGACTCTTCAGTGAGAAAATTAATGAAATATTTTGCAACATCAACCATGCAGGTGTCTTCGTCAAGGACAATCATGCCGCCTGAACCCATCATGGAGCCGGCTTGGGTCAGTTCATCAAACCCCACCTGCAGATCCAGCTTCTCCTCAGGAATACATCCGCCTGAAGGCCCGCCTGTCTGGACGGCTTTAAATTTTTTGCCGGCGGGGATGCCGCCGCCGATTTTATGGATAATATCGTGCAGGGTCATACCCATGGGGACTTCAACAAGACCGGTATTATTAATCTTCCCCACAAGGGAAAAAATTTTGGTCCCCTTGCTTGTTTCAGTGCCAACTTTTGTAAACCAGTCCGCACCATTATTAACAATAAGCGGTATATTTGCCCATGTCTCAACATTGTTTAAAACAGAGGGTTTCTGCCACAACCCTTTAATGTTGGAGCGGATATATTTGGGCCTTGGTTCACCCACACGCCCTTCAAGTGAAGCCATTAAAGCTGTGGATTCTCCGCACACAAAGGCGCCGGCTCCCTGGTGTACCGTCACCTTGAAACTGAAGCCTGAACCCAGGATATTCTCTCCAAGCAGGCCATAATGTTCAGCCTGTTTAATGGCAAGATTGATGTTTTTCACGGCAAGGGGGTACTCCTGTCGGACATAAAAATAGCCTTCACTGGCGCCGATGGCATATCCGCCAAGAATCAATCCTTCAAGAATGGAGTGGGGATTGCCTTCAAGAAGGGCTCTGTCCATGAATGCACCGGGGTCTCCCTCATCTGCATTGACAATCACATACTTGACTGGATCTTCGGCATTGCGGGTGCCTTCCCATTTCCTGCCTGTTGGAAAGCCGGCACCGCCCCTTCCTCTGATATGGGACTTTTTAACCTCTTCAAGCACTTTTGCACCGCTCATGTCACCCAGAGCTTTACCCAGAGCAGAATAACCGTCAAGAGCCAGATAATCCTCAATGCTTTTGGAATCAATTTTGATGTTGTTGCACAGAACCGTTCTCTCCTGACTGTTATAAAAAGTGATATCAGACTCTTTAACCGCTTTTCTGCCTGTCAGGGGGTCTTTAAAAAGCAGTCGGTCAACCACCTG
>CAYZCC010000086.1:5688-9289 GCA_964476805.1 uncultured Desulfobacula sp. | reverse complement strand
CCCTATCATGCCTTCAATTCCGCGACCTGCCTCAAGGCAGAATTTTGGGATTTGAGTCGTTTTCCCAGATCCTGTCGCCCCTGAAATAATCACGACTTTACTGCTCTTTATTGCCGCTATTATTTCATCTTTTTTATGGGTGATGGGCAGATCCGGATTGAATTTTATGTTTAAAGGCCTTTTGTTTCTTTTTTGTGTGTTCATACCAAAACACAATATAATCTATACATGATTTATAGGGCAACTTTTTTTTATCTGCATACCAGCATCCAATGGGTGAAGTTATTTTAACCCTGATCAATTGATACGGTTGACTGGATTGTCTGTGTTATGAATAAAAATTCCATCCGTCACAAGATGGGGTGCCTGGCTGCAATGATGAAATCATGATGTCCCAATTTTGAAGAGTGGGAGCAGGTGAGTTCGTTGGGGGGTTTTTTGAACACAAAAAGGGTGTTTGCTAATCCAGGGAAGCGTCTTCAGATGCCTCATCATCCTGGGCCGGGGCGTCGGGTACCTCTTTGTCCTGGGCCAGGTCGTCAAGGTGTTTTTCAATAAATGCACGCAGATCCCGGTTTGGATCCAGTCTGTCTGAATGATAGTTTAAGACCCACCAGAGATGATTTAATTTTTCACTATCTTCCTGCCACCGGGATATCGCCTCTTTTATGGCTTCAGGTGTATCAAATTCAGAACTGATTTTTACATAAAAATCACGACACAAGTTCCGGGTGATGGGTTTTAAATCAAGCACTTTAACTGTATTTCGGTTTATCACTCCCGCTCCAATTCAGGCTGTCGCAGCTTTTTTGTCAACCGTTTTTAATATCATTTTTAATACAATGCAGCAATGAACCACTCTGTTTTTCAAAAAGTATATCAATACCTGATGAAAGTAAAGTGTAAACACAGAAAAATTAAGTTGCCATCACCTGCAGTAATGAGATATGATTTCTTTCTTGAATTTTAAAATGCAGGATCTTAAACTTCTGCTGTAACGGTTAAAGGACAGCTGATTTTGGCAAAGAGAATAACATTTGTTATCGGTGGGTGCCGAAGTGGTAAAAGCGCTTTTGCCCTGGATGAGGCTGACAAGGTAAAAGGGGATAAGAAAATTTTTATTGCCACCTCTGTTTCCACTGATCCGGAAATGGAAAAACGTGTAAAAAAACATCAAAATGAGCGTGGGAAAGAGTGGCACACAGTTGAAGAGCCTGTTAAAATTTATGAGACAATTAATCAATACTCAAAAGATGCCAGTGTGATCCTGGTGGACTGCCTGACTATATGGGTCTCAAATCTTCTGCTGAACTCCTTTGACCATGATAAACTTGATAACGCATTGAAAAACTTTGAAAATTCACTTGAATTATGCAGATGTCCTCTTTTTTTTGTTTCAAATGAGGTGGGCACAGGGATTGTGCCTGAAAATCATTTAGCAAGAGAATTCAGGGATTTTGCAGGATTAGTAAACCAGAGGATGGCAAAAGCGGCTGACAGGGTCGTAATGACCGTTGCAGGAATTGATGTTCAAATAAAGCCTCGGCAGTAAAAGGATAAATATGCAGTACAAATATATTTTTGGACCGGTTTTGTCACGCCGCCTTGGCATCTCCCTGGGCGTTGATCTGGTGCCTCATAAAACATGCAGCTTAGACTGTGTCTATTGTGAATGCGGCAAAACCACAAGGCTGACCAGAGAACAAAAAGAGTATGTAAAGTTCAGTGACATAAAAAGAGAGCTGGATCATTTCTGGCGCTGTAATAATGATCCCGACTATATCACTTTTTCAGGATCAGGTGAGCCCACCCTGAACAACAGGTTCGGTCAGATGATTGAATATATCAAGAATCAAAAACCATATATGAAAACGGCTGTTTTGACCAATTCAACTCTTTTGGATGACCCGGCTGTGAGAGAGGCGCTTTTAAAGGCCGATCTTGTCATACCTTCCCTTGATGCGGTATCTGAAAAGGCATTTGTAAAGATTAACAGGCCAGATAAAGGTCTGGATATTAATGAAATGATAGACGGTATTGAACTGTTTGCCAGAGAATACAATGGAGAAATATGGATCGAGGTTTTTGTCCTGCCAGATTTTAATGACAGTGAATCCGATCTTGTTTTGTTAAAAGAAGCCATTCAAAAAATAGATCCTGATCTGATTCAGCTCAATACCCTGGACAGACCCGGGAGTGTATCCGGTATCAAGCCGGCATCAAAATCTGAGCTTGAGAGAGTCCTCAAGATTTTAAGATTTGACAATGTTGAAATTATTGCAAACGTTAATGAAAATATAAAAGCCGCCCCGATCATGGAGATGGAAGATATAACAGCAGCGGTTCTGAAAACGATCAGTCGAAGGCCCTGCACAAAACAGGATTTAATACAGCTCCTTGGTGTTGGCAAAAGAGCGCTTGAAAAGCAGATATCCCTGTTGGAACACAAAAAAATAATTATTGGAAAATGTCGTGAGCGGGGAGTATTCTATAAGACAATCAAAGATGTGGATGTATGAAGCGTTATTTTACAGATTTTAGATCTGCTGTTTTATTCATCACAATACTTCCTGCCGGGAAAAATGTTGCCTACTCTCCAATGGGTATGATTAAATTTTTCCCAGTTGTCGGACTGATAGTGGGTGCATGCCTTTTACTCTTTGATGCCGCTGTTTCATGGCTTTGGCCACCCGGTGTTGCAGCCGTGCTGGATACGATCTTTCTTGTTGCTGTCACAGGGGCCTTCCACCTGGATGGTCTCGGGGATACTGCAGATGGTATATTCAGTCACAGATCAAGATCAAGAGTCCTTGAGATCATGAAGGACAGCAGAACAGGCATGATGGGACTTGTTGCGGTCTTTTGCATACTTGCTGTTAAGGTGGCAGGGATCTATTCCATCAAAACAGGTGACACTCTTTTTCACACGTTGATTTTATTTCTGATCGTTCCTTCATACTCAAGAGCGGCAATGATTTTTGGCATCAAATTTTTAAACTATGGAAGAGAAAAAACCGGTACCGGTCTTGATCTGTTTAAAAAAGATATTGGCCTGAAGGCGTTTGTTTTTTTTCTGATTCCTTTGGCAGTTTCTTTTTCTCTTGGATTTAAGACAGTGGTTTTAAATACGGTTTTTCTTGTAACTCTCTGTGTGGTGCTGGGGTTTTATAAAAAAAAATTAAATTGCATCACAGGAGATATGCTCGGTGCTCTGAATGAGATAATGGAGGCGGTTTTATTTCTTGCAGCAGGTGCAATGCTCTGATTCACGACCCATTCTGAAAATATTTTTCAGATCGGTATATAAAGGAGAGAATGGTTAATGATTACCGGCCATGGCGGAAATATAAAGGCTGTTGCCAAAACTCTGGCCTGCTCAACTGATAAAATAGTTGATATGAGCAGCAATCTGAATCCCCTGGGGGCCCCTGGGAATATAAAAAATATTATCTGTGCCAATATTGACAAAATAGAAAGCCTGCCAGAGCCGGATGCTGCAGACATGAAAGAAGGATTTGCCAGATTTCATGGAATTGATCAAAAATGTGTGGTTGCAGGCAGCGGTACCACATGGTTTATCTATACGATTCCCAGAGCGGTT
>CAYZCC010000086.1:0-5678 GCA_964476805.1 uncultured Desulfobacula sp. | reverse complement strand
TGATTGCAGCGCCGACCTATTCAGATTATAAAGATGCCGCTCATATTCATGGCGCTGTATATGAACACTGCTTTGCACAAGAGTCCGATCTGTTTGAGTTTGATATTGACAGGATATCACAGATGGCTGAAGCGGCAGATACAGTTTTTATCTGTAATCCCAACAACCCGACAGGTGCACTTGTTTCAAGGGATAAACTTGAGTATCTTATCCAGAAGCATGAAAATACTCTTTTTATTGTTGATGAGTCCTATCTTCTCTTTGTGGATCATGCTGAAAATATTTCAATGGTGACAAAAACCGGATATAAAAATCTTACGGTTCTCTCTTCCATGTCTAAAATTTTCAGAATTCCAGGGCTTCGTATCGGGTTTTTAAGCGCTCCTGAAAAAATTGTAGATAAGGTGATGTTTTATTACCAGCCATGGAGTGTCAATTCAATTGCCCAGGCAGTTATAAAAGATATTTTTGACCATCCTGAAAAAATTGCGCCCTTTTATCAGAAAACAAGAGGATTCATTAAAAAAGAGAGACAGGTTTTCATTGAACTTCTTAATGGTATTCATGGGTTGCAGATATTTGATTCCAGCACATATTTTGTTCTGGCACGGTTGACCGGCAAAATGAAATCAGATGAGCTTTGTTATCAAATAGGGCGGCATAAGGTGTTGATCCGGGATTGTGCCAATTTTGAAGGTTTGTCAGATAAATATGTGCGGTTTTCCCTGAAAACCAGAGAGGATAATCTCAAGCTTGCCCGCCTGATAAAAAGGGTGCTGCAGGATGTTTGAGACAAACTGGTATGTCATTGTGTCTGCATTCATTCTTGATTTTCTCCTGGGAGACCCTGCAAGATTACCCCATCCTGTCATCTATATGGGCAGGGCCATCGATTTTTTTGAAAATATATTCAGAAAATATGTCAAACACCTTCTGATTTCCGGATTTTTATTTGCATGTTTTTTGATTTTTTCCACAGGGGTCCTTGCTTTTTTTGCGGTAAAGGTGAGCAGCCGTTTCCATCCTTTTTTCGGAGACTTCATTCAGGTGGTTCTGCTTTTTTTCTGTTTTTCTTCCACAAGCCTTGAAAAAGAGTCTTTAAAAGTATTCCATGCACTCAATAAAGGCAGTATTGATGATGCACGCAGCAAGCTTTCCATGATTGTGGGAAGAGAGACTCAAACCCTTGATGAAACAAGGGTAACCATGGCCACAGTGGAGACCATTGCAGAGAATTTTGTGGATGGTTTTTTATCTCCTCTCTTTTTTGCCATGATAGGCGGTGCACCCATGGCGCTTGCCTATAAAATGATTAATACCCTTGATTCAATGGTTGGATATAAAAACAGTCAGTACCTTTTTTTTGGCAGAACCTCTGCAAGAGTGGATGATGCTGCCAATTTTATTCCGGCCAGGATATCGGTGGCAATCATAGCACTCTCTGCTGCTTTTTTATCACTGAAAAGAGGTCTCTTCTCTTTTAAAACCGGAATACGCCAGGGGCACCTTCATAAAAGCCCCAATGCAGGATATCCAGAAGCGGCATTTGCAGGCGCTTTGAAGATAAGACTTGGCGGCCCCACTCTCTATCACGGGCGGCTCATTGAAAAGCCATATATCGGGAAAGCGTTCCAATATCCCGAAAAAATAAAAATCAGACATGCCTGCGATCTTATGATAGCAGGATCACTCTTTGCTGCGCTTATTGCATCTCTTATTCTATTTTTTTGTAATGGATAACCCCAATTTGATTGATTTGAACTCAAATAGGACTGATCGGCCTGAAAGGTCTTTTAAATTAGGCACAACATCTTTTATTTTTCCGGATCATATCATCCCCAACGTGAAAAAACTGGGCAGGCATTTTGATGAAATAGAACTGCTTGTGTTTGAAAGCCAGCCTGAGGAAGTGCTGCCGTCAAGAAGTGATGTAAAAGAGCTTTCAAACCTTTCAGATCAACTGGATTTAAACTATAATATCCACCTCCCCATTGATGTGACGCTCTGCAGTGAATCAGAGCAGAAAAGAGTAAAAGCTTCAGAGACTATTTTAAAGGTGATAGAACTTTTTGCCCCTTTGAATCCAACAACCCACACCCTTCATATTGATATGCTGCCTGGTATTAAAATTAAAAAAAACACTGTAGATCATGCAGGGATAAAAAAATGGCAGGAAAGTGTAAAGAAAAGCCTTAAGACTATTTTATCCCATGTTTCCAGCCCTGATATCATCTCAATTGAAACCCTTGATTATCCTTTTGGCCTTGTAGAGCCTTTTATAGAAGAATTTAGGCTCTCAGTATGTATTGATGTCGGACACCAGATAAAATACGGCGATAACCTTTTAGAGACCTTTGATAAACACCGATCAAGAACACCTGTAATCCATCTGCATGGTGTGGATTTTTCAGGAGCGTATATTAAAGACCACACAAGTCTTGATAAACTGCCGAAACAGTATGTCAGCCAGATTCAAACAATTTTGAATGATTACACAGGTGTTGTCAGTCTTGAAGTGTTCAGCCTTGAGAAATTATGCAGATCCTTACGTTTTCTCTCAAAGATCTTCTCTTAAAAAAATATAATGGATTTTATGGTAAATTGTGTTAATAAAAAGAGAATTTTGTTTAAAAAAAGAGAGGCAGAACCTCGTGTTCTACCTTCGGTTAATAAGAAAGCGGTATAATGTCCTTTGTTAAAGAGAGACGGCAAACGCGTCAAATTAGTGTCGGGAGTGTAACGGTTGGTTCTGATTCACCTGTTTCAGTCCAATCCATGACCCATACCAAAACAGAGGATGTTCAGGCGACAGTAAAGCAGATTCTTGCACTTGAAAAAGCAGGCTGTGAAATTATCCGGGTTGCAGTACCGGATATGGAGGCAGCCGGTGCCATTGAAAAAATAAGGCAGAAAATTTCTATTCCAATAATAGCGGACATCCATTTTGATTACAGGCTTGCAATTGCCTCTGCAAAAGCTGGCGTGAATGCTTTAAGAATCAATCCCGGCAATATAGGAGAGAGAAAAAAGATCAAGGCCGTTGTGGATTGTGCAAAAGAGTATGGGATTTCCATTCGAGTCGGTGTGAATGCAGGATCTCTTGAGAAACATATTGAAAAACGTCTTGGAACCACTGCCGAAGCAATGGTTGAGAGTGCATTGAGCAATATTAAACTTCTCGAGGATCTGGATTTTCATGAGATCAAAGTCTCTCTGAAAGCTTCTGATGTTGAAAGAACTGTCAAAGCCTACAGGCTTCTGGCACCAGAAACCGATGTGCCGTTTCATATAGGGGTAACAGAGGCAGGCGGGCTCTATGCCGGCATTACAAAATCTGCCATTGGTATTGGTATGCTCCTTGCTGATGGACTTGGAGATACAATGCGGGTTTCTTTGACAAGGGAGCCTGTGGAAGAGATAAGAACAGGGTATGAGATTCTACGGGCACTTGGAATCCGGAGCCGGGGTCCTGAATTAATTTCATGTCCCGCATGCGGCAGGTGCGGGATTGATCTTTTTAAAATCGCCCGGGATACAGAAAAAGCTTTACTTGAACACACGTCAGAGATTAAAGTTGCCATCATGGGTTGTGTTGTCAATGGACCCGGTGAGGCAAAAGAGGCAGATATTGGTATTGCAGGCGGGGATGGTAAAGGGATTTTGTTTAAAAAAGGAAAAGTAATACGCAAAATTGATCAGGATAAACTTGTGGATCAATTGTTGATGGAAATTAAAAATATTGAAATTGAAAAAAGTGGAAAAATTTAATGGGAAAAAAGAGTAAAACAGCAATTACACCCACCCGGGACCAGGATTATGCAGCCTGGTATCAAGAGGTGGTCAAAGCCTCGGATATGGCTGAAAATTCACCTGTAAGAGGGTGTATGGTTATAAAACCGTGGGGATATGCCCTGTGGGAAAATATCATGAACCAGATGGATTTAATGTTTAAGGAGACAGGTGTTAAAAATGCCTATTTCCCACTCTTTATTCCCTTGAGTTATCTGGAAAAAGAGGCGCAACATATAGAGGGTTTTGCCAAAGAGTGTGCTGTTGTTACCCATCACAAGCTTGAAAAGAGTGATAAAGGAGCTCTTGTCCCTTCAGGAGAACTTGCAGAGCCTTTAATCGTGCGGCCCACATCTGAAACAATTATCGGAGAATCCATGTCCAGGTGGACATCCAGTTACAGGGATCTTCCCATTCTTTTAAACCAGTGGGCAAATGTGGTCAGGTGGGAAATGCGTACCCGCATGTTTTTAAGAACCAGTGAATTTTTATGGCAGGAAGGTCATACTGCCCATGCAGAAGAGTCTGAAGCAAAAGAACGGACCCTCCAGATGCTTGATGTCTATGCAGAGTTTGTGGAAGAATACCTTGCCATGCCTGTAATCAGAGGCAGAAAAACTGTTTCAGAGAGATTTCCAGGGGCTGAAGATACGCTCTGTATTGAATCCATGATGCAGGATAAAAGAGCGCTCCAGGCAGGGACCTCCCATTTTCTGGGACAAAATTTTGCAAGGGGCTCAGATATTAAATTTCAGAATGAAAATGACGAGGAAGTCTTTGCCTGGACCACATCATGGGGGACTTCCACCCGTATGATAGGAGGAATGATCATGGTTCATTCAGATGATGATGGACTTGTGGTGCCTCCAAAAGTGGCCCCTGCCCATGTTGTGATTCTGCCGATTTTCAAAAAAGATGAAGAGAGTCGAATAGTCATGGATAGTGCTAAAAATCTAAAAGAGGCACTGGAAAACAGACCGTATCATGGCAGAAAACTTATTGTTGAAATTGATGATAGAGATATTGGCGGCGCAAGAGGCTGGGAGTGGGTTAAAAAAGGAATTCCTCTCCGTATTGAACTGGGACCCAGGGATATGGCACAAAACGCTGTTTTTATGGCCAGAAGAGATGAGCCGTCAAACAGGAAGCAGACAATGGATAGAGAAGAGTTTATAGAGCAGATTGCCGATATTCTGGACACTATTCAGGACAACTATTTTAACAGGGCATTGAATCACAGAAAAGAGCATACATTTGAACTTGATGATAAAAAAGAGTTTTACAAATTATATCAAAAATCAAAAGGGTTTAATAACGGTGCTTTTGTAATGGCACACTGGTGTGGATCACAAGCGTGTGAAAAACAGATAAAAAATGATCTCTCTGTGACTATCAGATGTATCCCGTTTGACACCCCCACAGAGCAGGGCAGATGTATCTGCTGTAATAATTCCAGTTCAAGAAGGGTGCTTTTTGCAAAAGCGTATTAGAATTTATTATTGATCAGAATAACGGACATACTTGATAAAATAGATGGCTATAATCCCGGAGGAAATCTGGATATTATAGACCGGGCATATATTTATTCGGCAAAGGCCCATGAAGGGCAGATGCGCCTTTCCGGCGAGCCTTATCTCTCCCATCCACTGGAAGTTGCAAATATTCTGGCTGATATGCGTCTTGATGTTGAGAGCATTGCAGCCGCTCTTCTGCATGATGTCATTGAAGACACATCTGCAACAAGAGAAGATATAGAAGCGATGTTTGGTCCTGATGTTGCACATATAGTTTCAGGTGTTACCAAAATTTCCGGCCTGTCATTCTCAAATAAAATTGCCCATCAGGCAGAGAGTTTGAGAAAAATGATCCTTGCCATGGCAGATGATATA
>CAYZCC010000085.1:3471-9293 GCA_964476805.1 uncultured Desulfobacula sp. | reverse complement strand
GATTTTGGCAATTTTTGGGTCGTAACATACTGAAATTATATATAGCGACGTTGCCATTTTTGACTTTTTACGTGACCATCACAATTCAGAATTAACTAAAAAGGGGGGGCTTAAAGTGAAATGCCCGGGACAGGATACACAATACTGGAATCATGAAGCTGTTTTTGAAACTCAATGCCCGGAGTGCGGCCATGATATGGAATTTTTCAAGGATGATGCCACAAGAAGATGTTCAGGCTGCAAAAAGAAAATTGTTAATCCAAAGATGGATTTTGGCTGTGCCGCCTATTGCCAGTTTGCCGAAGAGTGTCTTGGAAGCCTGCCAGAAGAGTTTGTTGCAAAAAGAGAAGACCTTTTTAAAGACCGGGTGGCAGTGGAAGTGAAGAGGTACCTTGGAACAAATTTTAAACATATTGCCCACACGGTAAAGGTTGCAGATTTTGCAGAAAAAATTGGAAAAGAGGAGAAAGCAAATCTTGCCGTGGTTTTAAGTGCAGCATATCTGTACAATATCGGAGCAAAAAACAGTTTTGAAAAATTTGACTCCACCCAACCCGAAGATATTGCAAAAGAGAGCCCGAAGGTGGCAAAAGAGTTGATGGAAAAATTGGGTGCCAAAGAGGAGTTGATCAGTGAAGTCATTGATATTGTCTGTCACCACAGCGGTCCAGGAAAAGATGATAACCTGAACCGCAAGGTTCTTCACGATGCAGACATGCTGGCTCATATGGTAACCTGTGAAGGAAAAAATGGTGTTGATAAAAAAGAGTTTTCAGCCAAGCTCGATAAATTTTTCCTGACCTCAGCGGGGAACAAACTGGCAAGAGATCTGTTGATTGAGACAAATTAAAAAAATCGTATAATCAAGTTGTGAGATACAGGTCATGGGGAATAAAGCCAATATCTCACTGCTTTCATAATAAAATATAAAATGAGGGAGTCACAATGAAAATAATGAGAAAAATTATAGAGATAGATGAAGCGCTTTGCGATGGATGTGGGAATTGTGTACTTTCCTGTGCTGAAGGTGCAGTCCAGATTGTAGATGGTAAGGCAAAAGTCATTGCAGATAAATATTGTGATGGCCTTGGTGCCTGTATTGGAGACTGCCCTCAGGATGCTTTAAAAATTATTGAGAGAGTGGCAGAAGATTTTGATGAAGAGGCAGTGGAAGCGCTTTTAAAACAGCAGAGAGTGCAGAAAGAAAAACAAGCGGAGTCGTCAGACTGTGGTTGCGGATGCTCTTCTGCAAAGATGCAGACGTTTCCAACTGCAGATGATGGGCAATGTGCAGGTGTCAACAAACCCGCCTCACAACCTGCAGGAGGATTATCATCTCTTGGTCACTGGCCAGTACAGATAAGACTTGTTCCTCCCGGGGCACCATTTCTTAAGAAATCCAACCTTGTAATTGCAGCTGACTGTGTGCCGGTGGCGTACCCGACATTTCATGCAGATTTTTTAAAGGGGAACAGTGTCATGATTGGTTGTCCTAAATTTGATAATTCTGAAGAAACCATAGAAAAACTTGCCCAGGTTTTTAAAACTTCTGGAATTAAAAGTATCACTGCAGCAATCATGGAAGTGCCCTGCTGCTCAGCTTTACCTGTTATTATCAAAAAAGCCCTTGAACAGGCAGGAGTGGATATCCCTTACAAAGAGGTTGTCGTCGGTTTCCAGGGTAATGTACTTTAACATCAATCTTCAGGTGAAAACATGCAGTGGTCAGATGATGCGGACAAAGCCATAAAAAAAGTGAAGAAAAGAGTGGAAACTTTAAATGGACAGTGTTTCTGTCATATTCTCGATTCCATTGATCAAATGATAGCGTAGATCTCAAGGTGCTTGTCATAGCGGTGGGTCATACTTTTTTTTTATACCGCGAAACTGGTCATATGACACGCCAAGCATTTTTGCAGTTTTTTTCTGGTTGTACCGATTCTCTTTTAATGCGGTATTCAGCATATACTGCTCAAGTTCTTTCACCGCTTCTTTTAAAGGGCTTTTCAAAATTTTGTTAAAGAGAGTCTCAGAGGATGCAGCATAAATGGCATGATTATTTTCTGTGTTCCCAAGGTCTCTTTCTTTGTCGTGCCTGTTTTTCCTGTCCGGTCTTTTTCCCAGCGTGCTGTTGTAGGGGTCTTTAAAGGGATTAAAAGAGATTTCAATAATTTTACTGGAAGATGATTTATATACAGCACGCTCCATAACATTTTTTAGCTCTCTTACATTGCCGGGCCATTGATAAGATTCAAGCTTTGTTATTACCTGGTGTGATATTTCCGGAATTTCATCGCGGCCGAGTTCAAAAGCCATCCTGGATGCAAAATGGTTTGCCAGAATTAAAATATCCTCTCTTCTGCTCCGTAAAGGCGGCACATAAATCACTTCAAAAGAGAGCCTGTCCAGAAGGTCTTTCTTAAATTTATCACAATCTGCTGCAAAGGTAAGATCAATGTTTGTTGCAGCAACAATGCGGACGTCAACGTGAACAGATTGTGATGAACCCACTCTTTCAAAACTGCCATACTCAACCACCCGTAAAATTTTTTCCTGTACTTCCATGGGAATTGTTCCGATTTCATCAAGGAAAAGGGTCCCTTTGGATGCTTTTTCAAATCTGCCCTGCTGCTGTGACACTGCCCCTGTAAAGGCTCCCTTTTCATAGCCGAAAAGTTCAGATCCAATTAAGGTCGGTGTTAATGAAGAGCAGTTAAGGGTGACTAAAGGTTTATGCCAGCGGTTTGATAAAAAATGTATTCTGTATGCCGCAAGCTCCTTTCCTGTGCCGCGCTCACCAATTATCAGTACCGGACGTTCAATGGGTGCAACCTTTGATATTTTTTCCTGGAATTCAATAAAAGCTTCTGACTCTCCCACTGTTTCCGGGATTGAATTTTTTTTGTCTGTTTCCTGGCCCCGTGTTTTCAAAATAACCTCTGCTCCTGAAGGGTGATGAAGTGCTTGGTGAAATTAACCATTTTATGGCAAATATAACTATAAATAGGTAACTATAACATATATCGGGTGGTTGTGTCAACAAAGATAACCAGCTGAAATTAAAAGATATTTAATAATTAAAATTCCCATGGCACGTAAAATGCTATTAAGCGCCTTATAGAATATAAGGTTAATATATGTTCTCAATATAAAAATGATAATTATAGTGATAAGGAGAGTACAAAATGGGAATTTTTACAAGATTTAAAGACATTATCGCATCAAACATCAGTTCCATGCTGGATAATGCAGAAGATCCGGAAAAATTAATCAAACTGATGATCAGAGAGATGGAAGACACCCTCATAGAAATCAAGTCATCCTGTGCAAGCTCTATAGCAGAACACAAAAAAGTTGAAAGGCTGTATGATGATAGGGTTGAAAAAGAGAGATTCTGGGTTAAAAAGGCCAAGCTTGCAGTGGAAAAAGGAAAAGATAACCTGGCCAGGCAGGCACTCCAGCAAAAAAGAATTTATTCTCAAAAAACGGAAGCTGTTGAAGAGGAATTAGGTGAACTTGGATCCATTGTAGAGCAATACAGATATGATATTGAGGAACTTGAAAATAAACTTAAATCTGCAAGGGAGAAACAGCGCCTTCTGGTGCAGAGGCATATCAGAGCAAAGAGTAAAAAAAATGTCCAGGAGGAAATCAGACGTGCAGACAGCATCGAGATAATGCAGAAATTTGAATCTTTGGAAAATCATATTGAAAGAATGGAGGCAGAAGCAGATCTTGTCAATTATGGTAAACCTGCTACACTTGAAGATGAGTTTGATGCACTGGAGGCAGATGATGATATTGAGGCCGAACTTGAAAAATTAAAATCATCTCCGTCATCCAAAAATAATGAAACCATTGATGCATAGAGAATCAAACATTAACCATACGGGAGCAGATATATCATGACCGGTGCACTGATTGTAGGAATAGCCATTGGAGGCGCAATACTCTTAATCGCTACCATTGGATTAATTATAATGGGTATCATCAAGGTTTCTAAATCAGGGGGGTTGTCCAAAAAAGAGAAAAAAATCAATGCAGAAGAGACCAAAATGATCCAGGATATCTATTATGGACTGTCAAAAATGGAAGAGCGGATTGAAGCACTTGAAACCATATTAATGCAGCGCCAGAGAGAGGATTTTAACAAATGAGACGACATTATGGACATAAAAACAGGTTTAAGTTCAAAAAATGCAAAAGCCGATATAAAAGGTTCAGAGACAAGATTGAAACCATGACTTCAAACAGGGGGATTTACAGATCCAGAAGAGGTGTCTTCATGGGTGTGTGTCGCGGTTTTTCAGAGTTCTTTGATTTAAATTTATTCTGGGTGAGAGTCACCGTTCTTCTGCTGTTTCTGATTTCAGGTTTTTGGCCCGTTGGTGTTATCTATATAGTCGCAGGCCTGCTTTTAAAAGTGGAACCAGTCACGCCGCCGCGCAGTGAAAAAGAGGAGGCGTTTTATGATTCATACACTCACTCAAGGCAGTCGGCCATTCAGAAAATCAAAAGAAAATTTGAAAACATTGAACGTCGTATTCAGAGAATGGAACATACGGTCACTTCAAGAGAGTTTGACTGGAAGTGATTCATATGAAAATTCCTGAAAATTTTTTGTAATCTTCCAATTTTTATAAGCTCCTTTTCTTTGTATCCCATAGATTTTGCAACTTCATTAAGAAAAAAATGTCCTTATTTAAAAATATCAAGGGGTCTAAATTAGTGAAAAGCTTCTACTATGGTATATTTCAGTAGTTTAATCATCACAAGAAAACAACTGAGCCAGAGGAGCAGTTTTATGAAGAAACTATTACGGATTCAACCCGACCAAGGCAGGCATCACTGGTAATCTTGAGATACGCTTACAGCAACCAGCACAGATATATTGCGAATCTCATTTGACCCAGTTCTTTTTAGAACAATGCCATCCAGATACAGATATGGGTTGAGACCCTCTTTTCAATCTCTAAATGTGCGAAAAATATTAGGCGTATTATCTGTTTTTCCAGACAGCTCTCCTTTTCTCCTCAAAACTTGCAATCCCTTCAAGGGTATCCTCTGTTTTCATCAAAGTATTGAGAAAATAGTCAGAGACCAGATCAATACTCTGGGCAAAGCTGGTACCCATATGTCTTTTGACAGCACGCTTGTTAAGCCTGATAATCAACGGGCTTGACATGGTGATCTGTTTGACCTGTTTTTGAACCGCTTCTTCAAAACTATCAGCAGATGCCACCTGAGATACAAAACCAAAGTCTTTGGAAGCCTGAGCTGAATAGTTCTGGCCGGTTGTTAAAATTTCAATGGTTTTAGCAGGCCCCACAAGCTCAGGCAACCTTATGGCGCCATATGGCGGGAAAAACCCAAGCTTGACTTCCGGCTGACCAAATATTGCTTTTTCCGAAGCAATAACCATATCACATGCAATGGCAACTTCCATGCCGCCGCCAAGACATGCGCCATTAACAGCAGCAATAACAGGAATATCAATCATATTGATAAGTACAAAGATCCTGTTAAATGCCGCCGCCATCTCATCCACCTTCTCCGGCTTGTGGTCTTCTATGTCAACACCTGCGCAAAAACTTCTGCCTTCACCTGTAAGAACGACACACTTCAGATTCTCATCGGCAGCTATTTTTTCAAGTTCTGCATTGAGTTCATTCATCATGGGAATGTCAAGAATATTATATTTTGGTTTGACAAGGATAATCTTTTCAACCTGACCGTCATTTTCAATTTTTATGAATTCTGCCATTTTAACTCCTTTTACTTAAATTACTTTTGTCAAAATTTTTTCTTATATCTTTTTAAAA
>CAYZCC010000085.1:1031-3461 GCA_964476805.1 uncultured Desulfobacula sp. | reverse complement strand
TCTATAACTTTTTATCACTTTTCATAACTTTTTATCACTTTTTATCACTTTTAGTTAAATCATCAGCTTATGTTTGAATGGGAACTTGCCCATATGTGAGGCGCAATAACTTTTGCAACCGGAGTGTACTTCAGTACATGAGGATTGCGAAAGTTTGCAGCAACAAAGCAGATGGGTGAGTTGTCGTTCAAACATTACCTATCCTTTAATGACTCTCGGTGTAATCAAATGATGTTGTGGGCAGATTGATTTTGGATTCTGATAGGCCGCTCCTGCAAATGCTTTAAGATAATCACGCAGGGAGTTTATTTTAACAATTTCATCCACCATGCCATATTTTGCACAATATGCAGGTCTTGAGTTGTCATGGTATTCCTGGGCCATCTGATTCATTTTATCAACAATGGGTTCTAGAGGGCGGCCTGCATCTTTCTCTTTTACAAGTCTTCTTGAATAGGATGCAGCAGCAGCAGTCTCACCATGCATCACATAGATTTCAGTTGTACCAATACCAAGGGTAAATGCATTATGACGGTTTGCAGTGGGCCCTCCCATTACATAGTGAGCAGCAGCCGTTCCCTTTCTCAGAGTGACCAGTGTCATGGGGATATCTGTCTGCTGGATAGAGTAAATCAAAGACTGCCCAAGACCGAGCAGCTCTGCTTTTTCAGCAATATCTCCAACATCAATACCGGACGTGTCCTGGAACCAGATCAATGGAAGCCTGTCACGGCCGCAGAGGGTTACAAATTCATTCATCTTGATCAAACCCTGGCGGTAAAGCTTGCCGCCAATTCCGCCATAATCTGCATATTCAGGATAATCTTCACCAAGCCATCCCTGGTTGTTACCGATGATCCCAACAAGATATCCATCCATTTTTACAAGGCCGGTATAAATTTCAGGGCCGTAATCAGGCTTGAACTCTTCATGTTCGCTGGCATCAACAAGCCGGGCAATGATTTCCTTGAAATTATAAATCTGTTTCTGGTTATGGGGTATGAGGCGGTAAAGGTCTTCTATGGGGAATCTTGGCTCTTTTGGCTCTGCAACCCTGAAAAATTTGGGGTGATAGGCTGGCATATCCTTCATGTAATCCTTAAGCCCGTCAAGCACGCCCTTCTCTTCCTGATAAACATATCTGAAAAAACCTGTTTCATCATAGTGGATTTCAGCTGTTCCAGGAGGTTTTGCCTTATACTGTTTTGCTGCTGATATAAGCGCTTCTGCACCTTCAACATCAAAAGAGCCTTTGGGTGACATTCCGCTGAGAATTCCGCCGCCGCCCACGGCAATGTTGCAGTTTTTGTGGGCAAACAGAATTGTGGGGCTGATTCCCTGGTATCCGCCGCCGGCAGGGTTTGTACCGTAAATTCCAGCAAGAACAGGTATTCCCATCTGTTCAAGCTCTGCATGGCGGTAAAATGTTGTTCCGCTCCCTCTTCTGTTGGCATAAAATTTTTCCTGCTCAGTCAATTTTACACCGCTGCAGTTCACAAGCCATACAAGGGGGATATTCAAAAGTTTTGACATGTTGGTTGCTCTGAGGATATTTTCAGGCTGCCCTGGAAGCCAGGCACCTGCCATGACCTTATTGTCAAACCCTGCAACAACACACCATCTGCCGGAAATTTTTGCAAGGCCGTCAATGACATTGGTCGTTCCTTCAACATTATCTTCCGGGTTGAAAAGGGTATGAAGCGGATTCCATGTGCCCGGATCAATAAGGTATTCAAGGCGCTGCCAAACGGTCATAACACCTCTGGAATTGATTTTTTTTGTAGGCATACCCGCATTTTTTACCTTTTCCACTTCATCATCAATTCCAGCCTCCACGTCATTAATGGCTTTTACATTGTTTTGTGAACTTAAAATCTGTCCCTTATTAAGTTCAACACCAAACGCTTTCATTTTTTCAAAATATTGTCTCATATCTTCTGTTCCTGAAACTATAAATTATTGTTTTTTTTTGATCCGCACCACTTTAGCCAAAGAATCCTAAACACTTAACTGTCAAACATAAATCCACTTGACTTTAAATCTTTCATTCTTTAAATATATAGGCCGAATTTGTCTTGTTGCTAAAAAATTTTTTCTAACAAGAAAAATTAAATAGATAATAAATAAAGGAGATAAAAATGAGTACTGAAATCTTAGCCCCCATGCCCGGAACAATTTTCCAGGTACATGTGCAACCAGGTGATGATGTGATCGAAGGGCAGGAGCTTCTTGTCCTTGAAGCCATGAAGATGGAAAATCCCATAGTTTCAACAGCTGCCGGTAAGGTAAAAGATGTCCAGGTCAGCGTGGACGATAAAGTGGCCACCAAACAGGTTCTTCTCACCATTGAGTAGCCGCCACTATCTTTAGATTTTGTATCTGCAGAGGACATTTTATCTATTGTTCTCTGCATGATATAAGGGTTTTCAT
>CAYZCC010000085.1:0-1021 GCA_964476805.1 uncultured Desulfobacula sp. | reverse complement strand
CCATTTAAGACTAAATAAATCCCCCCTTTTTGTCAAGCTATTTTTTAGCTGTATTTTAACTTTCTCCTTGACATTTCTGCTCTGGTTTAGTTTATATGTCAACTATATTGGAACAGGCGGATTTTCTTTCAGATTGTATGATAGGATATTAAATTTTGCTGAAAAACAGTCTTCAAATATAGTTTGTTAAAAATAGAATAAAAAAATTTAATATTGTAGGAGGAGCAATGGATTTTAAACTGTCAACAGAGCTTAAAATGCTGCAGAAAGAGATTAAAAATTTTGCGAAAAAAGAGATAGAACCCTATGCAGATGAGTGGGATGAAAAACATTATCTGCCCGTTGATGAGGTCATGAGACCCCTTGGAGAAATGGGATTTTTCGGCACGGTTATTCCGGAAGAGTATGGCGGAGAAGATATGGGTTTCATGGCTGCCATGATCATTACGGAAGAGCTTGCAAAGGTATCCTCTTCATTGAGGGTGCAGGTCAATATGCAGGTGCTTGGATGCGCCTATACTATTTTTCGATATGGTACTGAAGAGGCTAAAAAGAGATATATAGAAAAACTTTGTACAGCTGAATATATTGGTGGGTTTGGTATTACAGAATCTGATGCCGGTTCGGATGTCATGGCAATGGCTTCCACTGCAGAAGATAAGACAGATCACTGGCTTTTAAATGGTTCAAAAACCTGGATTTCCAATGCGGCGGTTGCCGATGTTCTGATCTGCTACGCATACACTGACAAAGATGCCGGTTCCAAAGGACTTTCCGCATTTGTTATTGAACCTAAAAATTTTGACGGCATTAAAACTTCTGTGCTTGATAAGCTTGGATCCCACTCCTCGCCAACCGGCGAAGTATTTCTTGATAATGTAAAAGTTCCCAAAGAGAATCTCCTGGGTAAAACGGGTGATGGGGCAAAAATTGTTTTCTCCTCTCTGAACCAGACAAGACTCTCTGCAGCAGCAGGTGGTGTCGGCCTTGCCCAGGCTTGTCTTGATGCTGCCACCCAATA
>CAYZCC010000084.1:4311-9298 GCA_964476805.1 uncultured Desulfobacula sp. | reverse complement strand
TTCCATGCCATCTGAAATTACTGATTCTTGGATAATCAGGATCTCCGTCATAGTATTCCAAATCACAATATGTGCCTGCAGCAGGTGGGCACACAATGCCCCGGTCAGGACCGCCCCAGATAATCGGGATTTCAATCTGTTTGATGACAGGCTCTTTTTCATCCACAGAATCATCATTTCTTAGGGGCTGTACATCAGCATAATACCGGCCATTAGAATCGTAGGACTGTATGACCCTGGCTTTTCTCACTACCTTGTAATAATGCCGCAGGTCAGGCTTTACAATTTCAACCAGGCGTTTAAAAAACCTGAGTATATCTTTTGTATCACTCTTCATAATAAATAAATGTCCTTGCTTTTGCGTTATCAACTATATGCACAACTTCATCAGCCATAAATACGCCCTTAACACCACAGCGCCTGTCATCTAATTCAAACTCCATGCTGTGGGAAAATCCGGGCAGAATAAAAGTTTCCAGGCAATTTAATTTTCTGCCTTTTACGGATTTATTTTTAATAATTCCATTGCCTGTGTTAAAATAGGGAATATCCTCAGGTTCAACAAAATCACCAAAATTGACCTTTCCATCTCTTGAAACCCACAATGCCCAGTGACTTAAATTCAGTTTAAAAGAGTTAATACATGTTTGTTTGACCTGCTCAACAGCAGCCCAGGCTGGAATAGAAGAGGCGATATAAAAGGGCAGTACAACTCCTGGGTCATCGATTATGCCCACAGGAAGCCTGGTTTGATTAATGATAAATTTTACAATGGCCTGTGCTGATTCATTATTGATATTTTCCTTAATAATTGTGTCAACAAGTGGTTTCTCAAAACCTGTAACCTTGACGACAACGTTGCCAAAATTTTTTGATACCTTTGCAACAAACCCTGTCCATACCGCATGCTGCTGGTTCCGGTAACCGATCTGGATCGTTACAGGATCATCTTTTTTAATTGCCTGATAAGCCTCATCTGTCACATCAGCCAAGCGTATCTCATACCGGCTCAAGGGCTGATACCGGACAGAGTTTATCCAAAGATAGGGGCACCGTATGCTTTGGATTTCCCCTATTTTGATATATGTTGTCAGGGCTGTAAGTTCCATTTTTTTAATCCCTTAGATCAACCATTATTGAGGATTCCGGTTCAGGTTCTTTTACACTGGTTTCAGGCAGGCTTTGTTCATCTTGCATATTGGCCTGTTGTTCTACTTTTATAATAGCTGGTTTATGCTCAACAAAGTTTAGACTGGCCAGGATCACATCGTCTTGATCACTTTCAGATGTATCAAGGGATGAAAAAACAACCTGGTTGATTCTTCTGGCTCCGGCATGCCGGTTTAAAACATCATAAACAAGGGGCATGCCCTTATTGTCAACATCCTTAAAAACAGCATCAAGGGATTCAAGTTTGTCATAACAAGTGCTTGTATCATCCGTTAAAAGCTCAATGGTGACAGACAGATCAGCATCATTATATCCCATGGCCATTTTACGCTTTCCTGATACGCCATCCTGCTTGACTTCGTCAAAAACAACGCTGCCCCGGACAGATAATGATTTTAATATCCCACCCAGGGTAACACCACCCAGAGCAATCGTACCGTCTTCAAATTTGAGTGCATCAGACATTTTCAAAACCCTCCACCTGCATGGAAAGCTCTTCAAACAGAGTTTTTGCGTTATTGACTCCCTTTAATGTTAACTCTTTGATATTGATGACATAGGACCTGCTGCCATGGCTGCTGTTTTTCCCCTCATTTTTATTCAGGTCAATATTGAATTTACTATTCAATTCCCTGTTAATATCAAAGGATTGCTCTGCTGCCTCTGCAAGCTGAGGTGCTGCCTGTTTCATCCCGTCTGCAAGGGTACCAACCACTCGTTGACCAGATAAAGTTAAATCAGATAAGGGGCCTTCTATGGCATCGGAAAAGGGCAAAAACCTTCGGATCTTACCAAAAACGCCTTTTATTGCCATGACTGGTGCCAGAGCCACAGACAAAATACCCTCTTTTAAGGTCAACAATATCTTCTTGCCCGCCTCATAAAAGTTAAGCTTGCCTGTAAGAAAATCATATATTGTCCCTGCCATCTTAAAAAACATAATGGGCAGAGCAAAAATAATTTTGCCAAGAGAATGCAGTTTATAGATAACTTTTGAAACCGCCGTTACAACACCCAAAAGCCCGGCAGCTTCAATTTTGTCTGATAAAGCACCCTTAATAGAGCCCATGCCGTTTTTAAGACTTGTGAAAACAGCCCATACTCCCTGGGCAACAAGGAGTATGGTGTTCCATATATTTATAATCCCCTCAGAGAAGCGCTGCCACACCTTCCACAGCACGTATACAACGCCAATAATAACCCATACAGGCCAGGCCACAGCTCCTATCATACCTGCCAGAACCCCAAAAGCTGCAGTCACAGCAGGCAGTATCATGCCAATGCCGGCCACAGCCCCTGCAAAGGCCATGATCCCTGTTATCACAACAGCAAGCAGGCCAACAATTTTAATTAAAAACCCGCCAATGGGATTTTTGGCAAATCTGGTAAGAAGGCCGATGGCCACAAGGATGACAGACAGCAAAGGGGCAATTGCAGGCATAAACTTCTTGCCGGCAATCTCCATCAGGTTATGAATCCGCTGGTAGATGATCTGCAATACAGCACCCAGGTCTTTATTCATTGTCATGGCCATGGCAGATGTAAAACCTGTCCCCTTTCCCATAGCGCCGGACAGATTGTCTATATTGCTCTTAAGATCACCGATTTTATTATAAAAAAGATCAATTACCGCTGTGGCTTCTTTTGTTCCAAAGGCCTTTTGAATTTCCTGTTTTTCAATAGCATCAATGGTATCACCATATCTGCCCTTTAATTTTTCAAGTATCCCTGGCATGGAAAGCAGTTGATTATTCGTATCTACAAATGACAGTCTCAGTTTTTCTCCGGCAGCAGCTGCAGATTGTGCAAAAGCTTTATATTTTGTCCCAGCTTCAGATCCGCTCATGGTGGCCTGGAGCATACCTAAAACAGATAATTGCTCCTGCAATGGTATTTTAGCGTTTGTGGCCTCAGCTCCCAATTGAGATATGGCCTGAGCCATGCCGGACCCTGTTGTCTTGAAATTTTTAACACTGGCGGCAATACCAGCAGAAAACAGCTTCCCGAACTGCATATCAGAAAGGTCTTCATATGTGCCCTTGTAAATACCGTAACCCGTAGCAAAAAGATTTGTCATTTCAGCCGTTGTGGACTTGGTGGCTTTTCCTGTCAGTGCCGCCAGCCTGGTAAACTGAGCCACCCCATCATCAGTCAAAGACGATATTCCAGATTTAATATCATAGGCTGCCGTGATGAACTGATCTTTTGTTGTGCCTGCCCATGTGGCAGAAAAATCCTCGGCTGCATTTTCCATGGCAGCAAAATTAGTCACTCCAACAGATCCCAGTTCGCCCAGAGCTTTTTGCGTGGCAATAGTAGAGTTTATGGTACCAAACATGCCGGCCACAATAATCCCGGCAGCAATCCCAACAGGTGCCATGTCTTTAGCAAGCTTACTCATTCTGGCAGACAGGGTACCTGTTTTTTTCTGTGTTGCACCAAGGCTGCCGCGTATGCGCCCCAATGGTCCGGTAATATTGTCTGCCAGATTCATTACCGCCATCACACTGAAAATACCGTTGCCCATAATTGCTAAAACTCCTGTTACATCTCTTTGGTTCCCATTGCCTTTGCCATGTTTTCAAAATATCGTTGTTCCATCCACAAAGCCTTTGCTGCCTGCATTAAAAATTCATTGATATCCTCTGCCGGCGTCTGGTTTATATACTGCACAATCAACAGTTCAAACTGTACAAACGGGTCAGACTCTATTTCCTGGCGGAAAAGGGCAATGACTTTCCCAGGGTGGCAGCGCCTGCTCCTGTCTGCTCAATAATCGCATTGGCAAAGGAAGAGGCAATTCCCACATGCTCATTCATGGCACTTGTCAAAGCCTCTTTTTCTTCGGGCTTGATAAGCGTAATCAAAAGGTTGTTAAAGGCCTTATCAGGATGTTTAGCAATTTCCTTTAATGTCCTGTTATACGCACTTTTTCCCGGCTTTTTAAAGTGAAACGCAAGCTCAATTTCATTGCCTTCAAAATCATTAAACGCCACTGAAAACGGATAATATTTTTCTTGTGTCTGTTCCGGCATGTCTTGTATTCCTTTCTTGATTTAATTTAAGTGTTTGTGACGGCAGGAGACCCATTCCATTCAATGGGTTTGCCGATCTTAAAGTCATATTTCACAGCACCGACATTGGCATCACCCTGTTTTCCAGAGGTATCCTGCTTTTCAATGATGCATTGCTTTAAGGTGTCTGTGACAGGTGAGCCGCCTTCTGTGGCATAACTGACAATGACGGTAAAAGGCTTTCTGAAAACTGTGCCCCCAAGATTTTCCCTGAATGTATCTGCCTCATCCTTATCAAGTGTCATGGCGCCTGCAGCTTCATAATTTTTACTGCCATAGCCACGGGGCAGGTTTCCCTTGCCATAGCGAAATTCAATGCCAAGGCTGTCGTTATAGCTTATCTCTGTAAGCCCCACAGATATGCCCGAAGGAAGCTGGACAGTTACATCTGACCAGTCAAATAATTTTCCATTAATTAATTCATCTGACATTTTTTTATTTCCTTTTTTTAAAGCGGTTCCTGTTGCAGTTCATGGCAGTTATTGTAAATATCGTGGATCAAAGGTGGACCCTGCATAATAGTATCCAAAAATTAACTTGATCTCTTTGATAATAGGAATACCCACAAGTTTGATAGATACGGCAACGCCATTGTTGACAAAATCCTGATCCTCAGGAATAGTAACCACATGACCTGCAAGCTCAGATGGCACAGCAGTAACCATTGTATCAAGACCGTTTTGAATATTGGCCACCAGAAATTTTAAGCCAATGGCACCCTCTTTGTGTTGTGGGTCGCCCAG
>CAYZCC010000084.1:0-4301 GCA_964476805.1 uncultured Desulfobacula sp. | reverse complement strand
TAGCGCCTGGAGCCTGGATATCCGTACCGCCTTAAAAACCACTCGCAACACCGTTAAAAACTGATAATCAGATGTCTTGTCAGCAAGGGTTTTATCATCTCCCCAATAGGCAGCAGAAAGTCCTGCATATTTTTGCAAAGTGATCAATCCTGCTTTTTCCAAAAACACCTGATGGGCTTGGTTATACCCGGCAGGCATTGATACCTGGGAAACCCCGGAATCCCGGACACGACCGATATGGCGCATCACAGGAATGCGGGTGATCCTGCCGGCACAAAGACCTGCTGCATTGCGTTTAAGGCGGTTTCCCTTTGAGTCCATAATTTCACCAAAACCCGCCACAACAGCTACAAACCGATGCGCATATGTTGCTTTTTCATTCATCAGTGCTGCTGTCCAGTCATCGATTGTTTCATCTGCTGCAGGCAGTCTTGCTTCCATTAAAAAAAAGGTGGGTCTGTGCTTATTCCAAAGTTCGTCAGCCTTTACTCCGCAGGCTGCCCATGCCACAGAATCAGAAGGTCCCACAACATGGACAAACTCAACATCATAGGTTTCAAGCACCGGATCAATGGCATCAATAATGTTGCTGATAGATGTTGTCGGCGGACTGATGTCAAAGGTATATGTGTCATCTTTAACAACTTGTGTTTCAGGGATGGTAATGGTAACCCCTGTATTGCCGACTGGAATAAGCCCGTCTACCGGCACTGTGCGTTCAATATCAAAACTGTCTGCATCTGTACTCAATTGATAGCAGGCGGTATTCCTGGCTCCTGATTTTGTGATAATAAGCACCACCTGGGCTGCTGCCAAAACAGTACCCGCAGCTGTAATATCCGGTCCGGTGCCTGTTTTGGTGATATCGCCGACCTCTCCGCCTGATCCTGCCACCGGCACCACAATGGCTACTGCCTTTTGACCGCCAGTTGCAAAAAAATCATTCACACGCCCGGTTAAAGGGCCAACGCCAATTAAGCTTTCAGGCAAGCTGTTTTTACTCATTAAAACAGCCTGGCCATGCCCGCTTGAAGAAACCCCTGTAATAATGGGCATGCCGTCAACACCCTTGGGAACAAGTCCTGAAACCCCGTCATCTATTATTTCTATTACATCGCCCATGATTTACTCCATTTTATGCTGTTTAAATGCCTGATTTGCTTTTTTAAGTTCTTCCAAGCTCACTTGTTTACCTTGTTTCCAGCCCTGCTTTTGCATAATACCGCCAAGGGCATAGGCAGGAATGCCAAGCTCTTTAGCGGCTATACTAACTGGCATAAGATCTGTTTTTTTTTCTTCTTTTTTTTTCACCATTTTTTATTCTCCCATTTCTGCGTGTAATTTCACTTCACCAATCATTGGCATGACCTGATCCCAAAAAAGAATATAGGTAAAGGTAAGATACAACCCGATTTCAACAACCGGCCTTACCTTTACAATTTTTTTCTCATAGCCCTGGCGCTCTGCTTTCTGGACTGTGACAGCCACCGTGTTATTGTTTGTATCAGTGATCCGGGACGGCATGGCCACAATAAAATTTCTAACAAAGGTTTCAACAAAATCCTGGCTTTCCGCAAGCACTGCAAGTCTTAGATTTAGACCGACTTCATGTGTCTTATGCCGGATGGTGACATGGCTTTGCTCTTCATCCACAATCCGGCTGATTTTTCTTTTTTTTTCCTTAATGGTTTCAGGCAGAACGGTAATGCCAATGCGGGGCAGGCCTGACATAATTGTTCCTATCTTTTGTTTTTTATAAGCATAATCAACCCGGGTGATGCCCAGGGGCTGTGCTGTTTCCTTTATTGTATTGATTGCCGTATCCATCATCATTTGAAACATTGCTCCATAAAGTCTTGCAGTATTGCTTTTGCCTCTTTTTCATCTTCCCTGGAAAAACCTAAGAACTGCTTTTTTCCTTCTGGATCAGTTTCTGTCTCAAAGCGGTTAATAGTACTTTTTACCAGCATTTGAGATACTGCCCTGGTGGCCTTTGTCCGGCCACCGGTCAGCATATCCGCAGCATTGTCAATGGTGCGGATAAATCGGGTCATGTCCATGGAAAAGGATGTCCCTGCCATTTAAAATTTCTCCAGAACATCAGGACCAAAAACACTTGATCCGGATGCGATCAACAGGCTGTCCTGACTGTTTTCAAAAACGGCGTTCATTCTGCCTTTTTTGATATTCTCTAATTGTGTTAATGCCCAGTTATACCTTTTTTGCAGCGGCAGCCATTCATTACCTGTTGAACCATCGGTGTCCACAAGCGTTGTAAGAGCAGATACAATCTGATATGAGGCGATAACTGCACATATCTCCCGAAGGGTCTGATTATCAGCTGCCAAAACAAGATCAATATCCATACTGGCAAGCTTAAACCCATCATTGATCATATCTGTTGCAGCCTGTATCCTGCGCTCTGATATGCCTGGATTCTTATCTTCAACTGCCTCAAGATATTCTTCTAAGACCACATCTTTTAAATCATCATATGTGCAGTATGCCATGATCTATTTTCCTTTTTGAAATACATCCCAGGCAGCATCACGTTCATTCGCAGATACATCATCATTTAAAATATCAGCCAGGGCTTCTGTTTTAGGAGCACCGGATTTTGTCCAGAGTTCAGTATTCCCGGCATCAAGCTTTTCAATTGCTTTAACCAGGGCAGCCAATCTGTCATTATCCATGTCCTGATTTTGACTGTTCTCATCAATATCCTGATCTTGCTCCGGCATATCAACATATTGGGTAATTCCTCTGGCAACAAGCTCTTTGGCCATCTCTTTGTCACACTCAAACTGTGCCGTATCTGTTCCTGCTGTATGCTGTGATCTGCCTGTGTCCACCGTACCTTCAAGTACCTTGATCCATGTCATGGTGATATCTCCTTTCTAAATATTTACGAGTACAAAGCGGGTGAGCGGGCTATTTAACGGTTGCAACAACAATGCACCCAGGGTTAAACAGCACTGGCAGCGGCCTTGATTCAACCTTAATCCAACGACCGGATGGATCATCTTTTTTCCATGATTTAGAAAAAAAGACCTGGGCTTTTTTATTTTTGCCAACTCCTGTGGGTGCTTCCAGATCAACAACAGGAGCATATAACTCACCTGTGGCTTCCGGTGCCAGACCCACCAGGATAAAGGCATTTTCCGGGATCATTTCATGCACAGTCCCGTCATCGTCTTTGTAATATCCAAAATTTTCTTCAATTGTAACGCCTGCCAGAGAAGCAATTCTGCCCTGGTCTGCCAGCATGCCGCCCTTTGTATATTTCAATTTGTCCAGTATACTTTTGTTTGCGATCAGGCAGTCCATGGCGCCGGATCCGCAAAAGGCTGCATAGGAAGGTGTATATCCCAATGCCCGTGCAATGGTTTTTTTCCAGGACCGCAGATTTAAAATGGGATCGCTTAGTTCACTGTCCCAGACTGCATCACCTGCCAGGGTTACCTTTTGATCACCTGCAAAATTATAATCAACAATGGTATTGCCTTTTTTATCCACAACCTTGCCCTGGATGGCCTTAATTGCCTGAAATTCCCTGGTACGATCAATTTTACCCTTCATGTCAAACTGTTCGTCACTGATCTTTTCACTTAACAGCTGCCCGGCCTGATTCGTGCCAAAGCCTTTAAGCTGATTAAAAAACGATGCCGGTATAAAGCGTTTTTCCGCATATCTGGGACCTTTACAGGTGACTATTTTGCGATCAGTTTTATCTGCAACAGTTGCGGGTGCTTCCACTGCGATATTATCTAAGAGACCCAGACTGCCAGACTTAATTTCCCATTCAAAAACATCTGTGAGCTGGGGCTTTTTCCTGCTAAAAACTTTGTTTAAAACAGGTGTAGTTACCGTTTTCATCATATTGATGGCTGTGACCAGCACAGCCAGTTGAAACCGTTTATCATTTTCAAAACCCATGGATTATCTCCTTATTTTTCATGTATTAATTTTATAGTACTCAAATTCTTTTAAACCTGAACAAAGCTAAACAAAATAGATTGCCCGTCCCTCAAGGGTCAGCTCGGCAGCGTCATCTATGCCCGTCATATTTTTTTTGACATAGGTTCCTGCATATCCGCAGGCCGCCTGAACGTCTTTACCTGTTGTGTCCACACTTTGCATGAGCACGCAGACAGGATTCTGGCTGCCATCGCTTTTATCCGGATCATATGCTTTTAAATCAGCGCCTGTGACACGACCTAAAATCGTGCCTTTCTCAAGCGCTGCATCTGTTTTCACCGTCCGCATCAGGGTGGTTACATCCCCAGCTGCATACGCCTTGT
>CAYZCC010000083.1:0-9372 GCA_964476805.1 uncultured Desulfobacula sp. | reverse complement strand
TGATAAAGCAGTTTATCTTAAAACAAGCCTTGAAAATGCAGGATTTGAATCCGCATTTGAAACACCTTTTTTCAACGAATTTGTCTCAAAGGCACCGTCTGGTTTTGGAAAGAAAAGAGCGGCCCTGATCAATGAAAAATGTATTTTTGCAGGAGTGAATCTTGACCCTTTTTACTCTGAATTTAAACAGCACTATCTATTCTGTGCAACAGAGAAAATTTCAAAAGCTGATATTGATCAACTGGTAAAGGAGGTGCAATAATGAGCAGTCATCCAGGAACCAAAGGTCTTGTATTCAATGAGCCCACTCTCTGGGAGAAAAGCCGGAAAGGACGGTGTGCCATATCACTGCCAAAATCAGATGTTGACCGGAAGGAACTTGATCCGAATCTTACAGGTGAAACTCCGGAACTTCCGCAGCTTTCCGAACTGGATGTGGTAAGACACTATACCCGTCTTTCCCAGTGGAATTTTGGTGTGGATTCAGGGATGTACCCCTTGGGTTCGTGCACCATGAAATATAATCCTAAAACCAATGAGGTGCAGGCTGCACGCCAGGGATTTGCAGCAGCCCACCCTTTTGCAGGGGAGGAGTTTTCACAGGGGGCACTGAAATTAATGTATAACCTTGAGCAGTACCTTGCAACCATTACAGGATTTGATGCTGTTACACTTCAACCTGCTGCAGGTGCGCATGGCGAACTTGCCGGCATGCTCATGATTCATGCATACCATGAGAGCAAGGGAAAACAGCTCTCAAAGATATTAATTCCAGATACAGCCCATGGTACCAATCCGGCCAGCGCTACTCTCTGCGGGTATGAATCGGTGAATCTTAAATCTGGAAAAAATGGAATCCTTGAGCCTGAAGATGTAAAAGCAGTAATGGATGAGGATACAGCAGGCATCATGGTAACAAACCCCAATACTCTGGGGCTTTTTGAATCCAATATTAAAGAGATTGCAGATATCGTTCACGCTAAAGGGGGTCTTGTTTATGGAGATGGGGCCAACATGAATGCCATCATGGGTATTGTAAAACCGGGTGAAATAGGCATAGATGTGCTTCATCTAAACCTTCATAAAACCTTTTCAACTCCCCATGGAGGCGGAGGACCCGGTGCAGGGCCTGTTGCCGTTGTAAAAGATCTTGAACCCTTTCTACCGGTACCAAGGGTTGTAAAAGAGCTGGATTCCTATAAATTTGTTTCTGACTATCCTGATTCAGTCGGCAGAATTCACACCTTTTACGGACATTTTTCAATCATGGTGAGAGCTTACGCCTATATTCTGTCCATGGGTGCAAAGAGATTGACCGATGCAAGCAAATTTGCCGTTCTGAATGCCAATTATATCAAAGAGCGCTTAAAAGGTACGCTGCACCTTCCCTATGACCAGCCATGCATGCATGAGTGTGTTTTTAATGACGCCATTCAACAAGAGAATCATATTACCACCATGGATATGGCAAAGCGACTGCTTGATTATGGTTTCCATCCGCCCACTGTCTATTTTCCGCTTGTTGTGGCAGGATCCTTCATGGTGGAACCCACAGAAACTGAATCCAAAGCAGATATAGATCAGTTTATTGATGCTGTAAAAGCCATTGCAAAAGAGGCACAAACAGATCCTGAAACTCTGCACAAAGCACCTCTTTTAACCAAGGTGACAAGATTAGACGAGGTTTCAGCAGCAAGAAAACCATGTTTAAGGGGGTAGAATTAAAACGATCAGGCGCTGAAATCTCAGCGCCTGAAAAACAAAAAAAAGAACGCCGGATTCTGTTCAAAGATCTTGGAGTCCTGGAATACAAAAAAGCGCTGGAGATCCAGTCTCAAATCCTTGAAGCAAAGATTGCCAGAACCATTTGTGAAGAGTATATTTTTTTTGTTGAACACCCGTCAGTATTCACCCTTGGCAAAAGAGGCGGCCGGGAGAATTTAACTGTTTCTCAAAAATTTTTATCTGAAAAAAAAGTTGATATTATTCAGACAGCCCGTGGCGGAAACATAACCTATCACGGCCCGGGTCAGGCAGTAATGTACCCTGTTATCGATCTTAAAAAAAACAGGATCGGTGTAAAAGATTTTGTTTACAAGCTTGAGGAGATAATGAAGCGGACAGCAGATGAGTATGGTATCAGTGCTGAAAGAAATAAGAAAAACCATGGTATCTGGGTAGGCAATTCAAAAATTGGAAGTGTTGGTATTTTGGTTAAAAAAGGGGTATCCATGCATGGCATTGCACTGAATATCAACCCTGATCTTAAACCGTTTTCATGGATAAATCCCTGTGGTCTTTCTGATATATCAATCACTTCAATTAAAAAAGAGACGGATCAATCCAGATCTGCGGGGAAGAATTACGATCTTTCCATGAATAGAATCAAAAATTCATTTATAAAGCATTTTTCATCTCTATTTGGTTCCATCATCAGGTAAAAAAATAAAAAAACGAATGGATACAATAAAAAACATGAAAACCATTAAACCCCCATGGCTTAAAAAAAAACTTCCCAAAGGCGGGGATTATCAAAAGGTAAGAAATTTATTGTCCGGCGCAAAACTGCATACAGTCTGCCAGGAAGCAAACTGCCCCAATATGTTTGAATGTTTTACCAAAAACACAGCCACCTTTATGATTCTCGGATCTGTCTGTACACGAAATTGCAGGTTTTGCAATATTTTGCAGAAAATACCCCTACCCGTGGATAGTGACGAACCCATGAGAGTTGCAAAAGCAGCTCAGGATTTAAATTTACAATATGTGGTAGTCACGTCAGTGACAAGGGATGATCTTGATGATGGCGGTGCGTTTCAATTTGCCAATACCATTAAAGCAATAAAATCTACAATATCTGATTCAATAAAAATTGAAGTGTTAATACCTGATTTTCAGGGAAATTTTCAAGCTTTGAAAACAGTTGTAAATGCAAATCCGGACATTTTAAACCATAATATCGAGACGGTACCATCGCTTTACCCCACTGCACGGCCAGAAGCGGATTACCAGCAATCCCTTGATCTTTTTAAAAATGTAAAAGCAATTGATTCTTCAAAGCCGGTAAAATCTGGTATTATGGTGGGTCTTGGAGAGACAATGGAGGAGATGGAACAAACCATGACGGATCTTTATAACAATTGCTGTGATATAATAACAATCGGTCAATACCTGCAGCCAACAAAAAAACATCTTAAAGTGAAAACCTATTATTCCCCGGAAGAATTTAAAACAATCAAAGACAAAGCCAGACAGATTGGATTTAAAAAAATTGCTTCCGGCCCATTTGTCCGCAGCTCCTACAATGCCAGTGACCTTTTTTTAAAATCATGATGGCACTTAAAACTGTTGCGCCTCTGTTAATAAAAGAGTTTGGCATATTCAGAGAATCACAACATATTTACACAAGTTTTACATACGACCCTTGAAATTATTCAGTTTCTCAACTATATGAGCTTTTATGAAAAATGGGGGGATAAAAAAATCGGGCGGGATTGCAGTTGTTGGAATGGCAAATATATTCCCGAAAGCTTTAAATTCCAGAGAGTTTCTTGACAATATCCTCCATAAGAAAAACTGTATTATCAGCGTACCTGAATATCGATGGCCGGATCGTGTCAATAATTTTATCTCAAAAGAGTATCTGCCAGATAAAGCGGTCTCCGGAAAAGCAGGGCTCATAGAGAATTTCCATTTTGATCCACACGGTTTTCTTGTGGACAAAGATCTTTTATCAGAACTTGACCCCGTGCATCAGCTTGTTCTGCACGCAGGAAAAGATGCTTTTTCACAATGTTTTCATACCAGGGAGAATCACAACAGGACAGGTGTTATCCTTGCTGCCATCGCCCTTCCAACTGATGCTTCTTCCCGGGTTTCCCAACAGATCATATCCGGCAGAGGTGACAAAGACAGCAGAGGCCTTACTCCCAGAGATTTTTCAAGTGCAGGCGTGGTCTCTCTGCCGGCTGCAATTCTTGCCAGAGCGCTTGGGTTAAAAGCAGGATGTTTTACTCTTGATGCGGCATGTGCTTCCTCTCTATTTTCCATAAAACTTGCCTGCGAACACCTCTACCTGCAAAAAGCGGACATCATGATTGCCGGCGGCGTTTCAAGACCCGACTCTCTTTATACCCAGATAGGGTTTACTCAACTGCAGGCACTCTCTCAAACGGGGACATGCGCTGCTTTTGATAAAAATGCAGACGGACTTGTTGTGGGAGAAGGCGTCGGCATTGTCATTTTAAAAAGAGTGGAAGATGCGGTTCAATGTGGTGATAAAATTCATGCTGTTATTACAGGTGCAGGCGTATCCAATGATATTGAGGGAACTCTTGTGGGGCCGGCTTCTGAAGGTCAGATACGTGCCATGACCAAAGCCTATAAGCAGGCGTGCTGGTCGCCTGAAGAAATTCAATATATGGAGTGCCATGGTTCCGGCACACCCGTTGGTGACCAGGTTGAACTGACCAGTATAAAAAGAATACTTGATCACTTTGAATGTCCTGACAAACATCTTGCAATCGGTTCCGTTAAATCAATGACAGGTCACCTTCTTACAGCAGCCGGTGCAGCAGGATTTATAAAAACAGTTCTCGCAATGAACAAAGGGGTTTTACCGCCATCGCTGAATTACTCAGAACCTTCATCCAAAAGCCCCATAAAAAGCAGTAATATCAGAGTTCAAACAGAAGTTGAAGAGTGGCGCCCTGCCTTTTCAGATTCCAATGAAAAATCAGCAAGAAAAGCTGGCATCAGCGCCTTTGGATTTGGTGGAATCAATGCCCATATTCTTATTAAAGAGTATAAAAAAAATGGTACAAACCACTTTATAAAAAAGCCTGACACGCAGGGAAGTGGAAGTGTGGCACAAAAAAGAGGGACAATAACTCCGTGTGCAATTGTGGGCATGGGAACTGTTTTAAAAAACTGCACTTCGCTGTCACAATTTAAGGATATACTATCTGGTAAAATCAGTCTGATTCCTGAAAAACCCGGTTCAAGGTGGAAGAAAACAGATTCAAAAAGTGTTGCCGAAAAAGAAGGACTCTATATCAATACTATCGATTGTGCATCTGGAGAATTCCATATTCCGCCAAACCAGATGGATGATATCCTGCCCCAGCATATCATTCTTTTAAAAGCTGCCAAAGGCGCCCTGGAAGATGCCGGGATCAGTCCCAGACCCTTAGAAGGCGAACCACAAAGAGAGGATATGGGCTGTGCTGTCGGGATTGAATTTGATTATGGCGCCACAGATTTTCATTTAAGGTGGAAAATGGATCCTCCCAACGAGAAACCAGACGGAAAACCAGATGAAAATTATTATGAAAAGTCTTATGAAAAGCTGAAAAATGATATTTCACCCCCTTTAACTTTTAATCGGACACTGGGTGCGCTTGGCGGTATTGTGGCATCCCGGGTTGCAAGAGAGTTCAAACTTGGCGGACCGTGTTTCACACTCTCAGCAGGGTCAGCCAGCGGCATTAAAGCCATTGAAACAGCTCTGCACTCTTTGAGTTCCCATGAAACCAATCTGTTTATCTGCGGCAGTGTTGACCTTGCCTGCGATATAAGGCAGTTTGCTCTCAATAATACAGCCAAGGATCATACTTCTGACATTTTACCATCGGAAGGTGCAGGCGCCATTGTTTTAAAAAGGCTTGATCAGGCTGTTGAGGCGGGTGACAAAATCTATGGTGTCATAACAGGTGTGTCCGGAAGCAGCGGGGCCGGGATTCCAGGAGAAGAGTATCCAGATATCAGAACATCAGAAAAACTGTATGTCCGCTCCCTTGAAAATGCGCTTAAAGAGGCGGATACAAGTTTTAAAGATATTGCTCTTTATGAAAAATGCAGGTCTGGAATCAGAGGGGATGAATCAGTTGAAACCACTGTTTTAAAAACGCTTGTCTCAAAACTTTCGAATCCAGGTTCCTGCAGAATCACATCCACATCTTCTGTGATTGGCAACACCAGGGGGGCATCCGCCATGTTCTCCATTATAAAAACAGCACTTTTACTCAATTCAGGACAGAGAGATAAAAGAAAACCATACAAAGCCTGTGTCGCATCCATAAGCATGGATGGCGCCTTCTCCCATGTTATTCTGGAAGAAAAAAAGAATGAATCAAGCAGGAAGCCGGTATTCAATCCAAACCTGATTGCCCAGGGCAGCCTTGCAACATCCAGAGCACATAAAAAATTCCTTGAATTTTCCCGAATACACATGCAGACCCTTGAACATCAGTTTAAAACACTGACACAGCTTGCAGAAAAGGGTGTACACACCACAGGAGATTCTGCACCATCAGGTGTGACGAATTTTCAACAAGAGCGTCAATCAAAATCCAGCGCGAAATCCCGCTTAAAATCAAAAAGAGATGGAAAAGCACCTCTATTCAGGAGGGAGAAGTGCCTTGAGTATGCAGCCGGCCTGGCTGGCAACGTTCTTGGCAAAGCATTTGAAGTGTTAGACACCTACCCTGTCAGAGTAAGGCTTCCAGACGAACCGTTGATGCTTGTGGACAGGATTATGGATATTCAGGGTGAAAAGCTGTCATTATCTTCAGGTGAAATCATAACCCAGCATGATGTCAAAGAGGGTATATGGTACCTGGACGGTAACAAAGCACCGGTCTCCATAACAATTGAAGCAGGACAGGCAGATCTCTTTTTATGTGCATGGCTTGGCATTGACCATGTTGTAAAAGGTAGCAGGAAATACAGACTTCTTGATGCAAAGGTGACGTTTCACAGGACTCTGCCGGAACCTTTTGAGACCATTGAATATCATATTGAAATTGATCGCTTTTTAAAACAGGGGGATGTCTACCTCTTTTTTTTCCACTATAAAGGGTATATTGATGAGCAGCTGCTGATTTCCATGAAAGAGGGATGTGCTGGTTTTTTTACTGAACAGGAGATTGAAAACTCCAAGGGAATCATCCTGAAACAGGAGGATTTAGAACAGATAGAGATAGAGCAGAAGTTTAACGCTTTTGTACCTGTTAATAAAACCGCCTTTTCAGATGGAAAAGTAGAAGCTTTAAGAGAAGGTGACCTTGGCAAAGCCTTTGGAGACGATTTTAAAGACAAAAAACTTGGCAGACATCTGAGGCTTCCAGGGAAGCGAATGCATCTTATTGACAGGATCCTTGAATTTGATCCCCTGGGAGGCAGGTTTGGTATGGGTTCCATTACTGCTGAGGCAGACATACATGGAGATGAGTGGTTTTTAAAATGCCATTTTATTGATGATATGGTCATGCCCGGCACTCTGATGTATGAATGCTGTGCCCATGCGTTGCGGGTGTTTACCCAGAGGGTTGGCTGGGTCAGTGACCGGGAGGATATCTTTTATGATGTTGTTTTGGAAAATGAGAGTGATTTAAAATGCAGAGGGCCTGTAACCACCCGAACCCGAAAAGTGACATATGAAATTGAAATTAAAGAGATGGGCTATGATCCTGAACCCTATGTGATTGCGGATGCACACATGTTTTCTGATGACTTGAGAATTGTCCTGTACAAAAACATGGGGCTTAAAATTGTTGGATTGACCAAAAACTATTTAATATCTTTCTGGAGAGAAACATGAAATATTCAAAAGTATTCCTGGAGTCGTTTGGCTATGAACTTGCTCCCAATATTTTTACAACTGATCAGATAGAAGAGAGACTGGCACCCTTTTTCAATGCCGTGGGATTTGAGCCGGGCCAGCTGGCTTCTCTGACCGGCATAAAGGAGAGAAGATACTGGGATGAGGATCACACACTTGCTGAACACGCGGCAGCGGCAGGGCAGAAAGCTTTAGAGGAAGCAGAAATTTCAAGCAGTGAAATCGGAGCACTTGTTTTCTGCGGTGTGGGCCAGGACGGCTTTGAACCTGCCACATCCTGCAGTGTGGCAGACAGATTAAACATGGGTGAAAATGCCGCTGTTTTTGATGTTAAAAGCGCATGTCTTGGCATGATAACAGGTATTGTCAATGTTGCAAACGAGATAGAGCTGGGTCATATTAAAGCCGGCCTTGTGGTCTCCTGCGAAACTTCAAAACAGATTATTGATTCAACTATTAATGAAATCAATGCCAACAAAAGTATTGAATTTTATAAAAAGACCGTAGCAACCATGACCGGCGGCTCAGGAGCTGCTGCAGTATTGTTGACCGATGGGACCCTTGGTGACCCTGAAAGGCAGAGGCACTCTCTGAAAGGCGGCGTGGTGAAAAATGCCGTCAGCTATCACAAACACTGCTACTGGAGATTTGAACAACCCGGCATGCCAACCCATTCAAAGGTGATCATGCGGACAAATGCCCAGGAAGTTCTGGAAAAGGGTCTTATCCTTGTCAAACAGACATTTGATGAATTCAGACAGGAGTTTAACCTCTCATCTGACAAGCCTGATAAATTCATCGGGCATCAGGTGGGGGCTCTGCACCACCAGATGTTTTATGAAACCTTGAACGTCGATATAAAAAAAGATTTTGCCACCTTCCCTTTTCTTGGCAATATTGGTACTGTTTCACTTCCAATCACAGCAGCGATAGCTGATGAGAGAGGATTTTTGCAGCCGGATGATTTTGTGGCTTTTATCGGTGTGGGTTCCGGTCTCAACTGTTATATCCTGGGTGTTGAATGGTAGAAAAAATTATTAACAACAAACTCCTGTCAACCAGAGGATTTGAAGATCTCTATCCATTTAAATCCCGATTTACTGATATTAACGGCCATGAAATGCACTATATTGACAAAGGAGAAGGCAGGCCGGTTGTAATGGTTCATGGCAATCCCACATGGTCATTCTATTTCAGGTACCTGATCCAGGAGCTGTCAGATGATTTTCGTGCCATCGCCCTGGATCATATCGGCTGCGGATTTTCAGACAAACCTGATGTAAGCATGTATGACTATACCCTTGCATCCAGAGTGAAAGATCTTGATACGTTAATAAGCGCTCTTTGTATTGATGAGAAAATCAGCCTTGTTGTACATGACTGGGGAGGGATAATCGGTCTTGCCTGGGCTGTGGACAATCTGGAAAAAGTCGATAAGATGATCATAACAAACACTTCAGGATTTCTTCTGCCCACAACAAAGAGATTCCCTTTTTTGTTATGGATTGTTAAATATTTAAAAGCTTTTGCAATACCTGCAGTACTCGGGTTGAATGCATTTTCAAAAATGGCCCTTGTGCTATGCAGTCAAAAAGGGTTGCCCCCGAAAGTAAAAAAAGGGTTGATTGCACCCTATAATTCCTGGAAGAACAGGATTGCAATCTTAAAATTTGTGCAGGATATACCGATAGCTAAAAGTGATAGAAGTTTTCAAATGGTGAACCATGTGGATGCGCATCTCAAAGAGTTGA
>CAYZCC010000082.1:0-9402 GCA_964476805.1 uncultured Desulfobacula sp. | reverse complement strand
CTGACAAATTTTACGGTTTTTATTGCATTTTGGCAACAATTTAAAAAAAAATGTGAATAAATACTTGACACGCACTTCTTAACGACGTAACGTACCGTGTAAATACTTATTGATTGAACTTTAAAGAGATTGTTTAAACAACAGATTTTGCTAGGGTAATACCCAAAAACTCAAAAAAAGGAGTCACACTATGAACAAAGGCGATTTAATCAACAAAGTTGCAGAAGTACTTAACAGTAAAAAAGAAGCTCAGGCTGCAGTGGACTGCACAATCAAATCAATTACTGAAGCGCTTGCTGGAAAGGATTCTGTCACTCTGGTTGGCTTTGGTACATTTAAAACAGCTAATCGAAAAGCCAGAAAAGGGAGAAATCCTCAGACGGGCAAAGAAATTAACATCCCAGCCAGAAATGTACCAAAATTTGTTCCTGGAAAAGCTTTAAAAGAAGCGGTACAATAGAAAAAAAATCAATTTTACCAATTTAATTCGGGCAGTGTTTGTGCATGCAAATGCTGTCCGTAATTTAGTACCATGACATTTAATATGGATAATGTATTTCGGCCTTCTGCCGGGGTGAATATAGTTTTGAATATGAACTCTCTGTCGCCCCACTCCAGAACCTCCATTATCTATGACATTGATCCTACGCGCAAAGAGATTACCATAGCGCAGCCTCTGACACCTTTTTCAAAAAATACACGATTTAAGGATCTTACAATAACAACCACTGTTCATGATAAAAACAGAGAACGTAGGGTCGGTGTTGAGTGTGTTCAGTTTAGAGTGATTGATAAATACAGGCTTACCGGTAAAACAGAAGTTGCTGCCGTGGTTCTGAAATATGAACTGCCTGTAAAAGAATGCAATATCAGGTCTGCCTACAGATTACCTTTAAGCAAAAAATTCACAGTAAAGGGGAAAATCTTTTTTAACAAGATGACCTATTCAACTCCACGTGATTTTTCAATCTGGGATATATCCCAGATTGGATTGGGCCTGAAAATCCCCAAAAAAAGAGATGACAAAACAAACGCTTTGAGTTCATTAAAAAAAAATGAAGAGATTGCGATAGAACTTATTTTGATAAAAATGAGCCAGGATCAACCGGAAGGTACGTTCACAGTAAGAACCAAAATTGCCAGAATTAAATCAAATTACTCATCAACACACTCTTTAATGGGTGTTGAGATGATAGACCTTAAAACAAACAGTGAAAACATTTTAAACAAATTTATGCATGATGCCCAGGTTGATGAGTTAAAAAGGCTGAAAAGAAAAAGGAGGAAGTCATAGGTTTTTTATATACTCTTTAATCTGGAAAAACATTTTTCTTTTCTCTTTTTCTAAATTGACAGTTTCATTTTCTAATTCCTGCAACTCCTGAAGTCCCTCCTGACAATTGAATTTTATATCATTTTTATAACCGATAATTTGATCTTTTTTTGAAGATGATCTTAGCCTGTTCAAGCCTAAAGAGTTCTCTACATCTTTGACAGGCAGGTTTTCATGTTTAAAATTTCTAAAAAGAATTCTTTTTGCAAGGGTTTTTATTCTCGAACTTTTGATTCTCTCTAAAATTTTATTAGGCTTGTGATCATAATCTGATTTTTTAAGAGATTTATGAAAGGTGTTACTCTCTTTTTTCTCCTGAGAAGTAAAAAAATCATCCTGGTAAAGCGCTGCATCTGGGTCAAGGCCAGGAATAAATGGATATTTATACTCTCTATGATATTTAATGAACTCAAAAAATCTTGACTGCTGCTGCAGGATATGATCCAGATTACATTTTACTAACTCTATTACTTCTGGTGACATTTTACGCCAGAATCTTTCAAGGGGAGGCAATACAATCAATTCATCTGCCGCTCTTTTCCTAATTACAAAAGTATCTTTTAAATCAGCTTTGGAATTGAGATATAGTGTATCTTCGAGATCAAGCCGCATCCAGAGAGTCTGATTTTTATATGGCATGGATTGGCCGATATGGATAACCGGTGACATATAATTTTTATCTGCGCCAAAAGCGATTGATAACATCAGGCATATCCTGAATTGCATGTTACCAACCTGAAAATCTTTTTTAATACTGTTTATTCTGATTTCATCTTTAGGTTTATTAAAAAAACCGAGGCAGTAGTTCCAGATTTTTTTCTGCTGGAAAAATCTTTTTGCAAGTTCAATAACTGCCTCAACATCGCTCATTGCTTCATGGGCTTTGCCTGATATTTGAAAATTATTTTCCCGGGAAATCAATTCAAGTTTTAAGCTTGATTTTCCGTCAATCTTCGGCCATTGAAGCACTTTGGGATAAAATATTTTAAAGAGAACTGTAATGGGCAGGATATCCATTCTTGAACACCCTTTACCATATTGATGTGTATATGGATCCAGCAGATTACGATAAAACAGAAACCTCAAAAATTCATCATCAAATCCCAGTGAATTATATCCAAGACTTATTGTTCCCGGTGTATTTAATATCTTATGGATTTGCAGTGCCGCCTGATATTCACTGACACCTGTTTCCAGTTCATCAAAGGTTAATCCATGGGTTAAAATTGCTTTTGGGGAGGGGACAATATCACTGCGAAGGCAGATAGTAATTGCTGTTCTCTCAATTTCATTCAATTCAAGATCCGTCCTTATGCAGGCAAAAGTCAACACCTGGTCAAAGGCCGGGTTCAAACCACTGGTCTCAATATCATAAAAAAGGAGAGTTTTCATTTACTTTTAATTTTCCAATACCATAAGGGCAAAAAGGAAAACCTTTTTGCCCTTATGGTTCATTGCGTAATTGGAGCCGCTCATATTTGAATTGAGGCCTGCAAGCCTGAACAGCATGAAAAATTTTAAAACCAAAGTTTACTGTGGCACATTACCATTGTAAAATTTTGAAACAATGCAGTGGATGGGAAAGTATCCAGCCAGGTATTATCTTTTTGAAAACTGGAAGCTTGCTCTTGCGCCTTTTTTACCGTATTTTTTACGCTCTTTTTTCCTTGCATCCCTTCTAAGGAATCCAGCACTTTTCAAGACCGGGCGAAGATCAGGATCTGAGAGTTCCAGTGCCTTGGAAAGGCCAAGACGAATGGCGCCTGCCTGGCCGGACTTACCACCGCCCAAAACAGTGATTTTAGCATCAAAATTATTCTGTTTTTCAGTGAGAACCAAGGGAGCTGAAAGCAGATCTCTTGCTACATTCAGTTCAAAATAGTCGTTCAAATTTCTCTTGTTGACTACAATTTTACCACTGCCTGGAGTTAACCATACTTTGGCTACAGAGTCTTTTCTCCTGCCAGTCGCGTAATATACATTCCCTGTTTCCATTTATAATGATCGCGTCCTTTATGTCCTTAAATTTCAATGTTGACAGGTTGCTGAGCAACATGGGGATGCTGATCACCTGTGTATATAAATAATTTTTTACCCAGCTTGCGGCCCAGTCTGTTTTTGGGAAGCATCCCTTTTACTGCTTTTTTCAAAACCTCTTCAGGTCTCTTCTCCAGAAGCTCTTTTGCGGTTGTGGATTTTAAGCTGCCAATATATCCTGAATGACGGTAATATGTTTTGCCGTCTATCTTATTTCCGGAGAGGCGAATTTTATCGGCATTTACAACAATCACCCAGTCTCCTGTATCAACATGGGGTGTATACAGCGGGTTATGTTTCCCACGAATTCTATATGCCACCTGGGATGCAAGCCTGCCAAGGATTTTATCTTTTGCGTCAATTATGCACCAGTTTTCTTTGTTATCTGATCTTTTTGCACTATAAGTATATTTTTTCAATGTTTTTCTATGCCCCTATTCATAAACACAATCCAGTTATAATACATAATTTTCATATCCATGTCAAGGAAAATTATAATTCTATCTGTTTTCCTTTTTCTGCTTTGGAAGAAGCATTAAATAATTTTGCCTCTTTTCCCGCAGGCATCTTACTGGAAATTTTACAGGAGACTTCTGCATTCAGAATACCACCATTTTCAACAATAAGATCTTTGCACTCCACCTTGCCTGCACATCTTCCCGAGGCAAGAATGATCAACACTTTAGAGGCAGTCCCCTCTCCTTGAAAATTACCGCCAATAGTAAGACTGGAGACTTCTGTTGCACTGGATTCCACCCTTCCGTCCTCGGCAATAATCACTACATCTCCTTTGATAGTCCCTTGTACCTCACCTTTGATAATCAATTTTCCACTGCTTGATATGGACCCTTCAATTTTCAACTCCTTGTCAATGATTGAAAGATTCTGGTTGTTTTTCTTTCCCACTTTACCTCTCCTTAATTTGTCCTGGGTTGGATATCTATGAATATTTTACCGACTTTTTTTTCATTTAAGGTTGTTAAAACATAATAGTGCTGCCCTTTTTTATTCAGTGAATATCTTTTCATTAAAACATCTTTGGACGTATCTATCAAAAATCCTCGATCTTCACCATTATTGTGACGGCTGTTCCCCACAAAACCCTTGAAATTAACTATGTATTCTGAAGGATCAATATCTCCTGTGAGGATATCTTCTATTATTAATTTATCCCCCTGATATAAATTCACATGATCATAATTATCAACCATTTTAAGCTTGCCATTTATTTTTAGCTTATACCTTATGGTGCTGATATTTTTAGATTCACTGACAGTAAGCTTTTTTTGCTGGTGTGACGGTTTTAAATCAATGTCCAGGAAAACACTTCCACACTTATAATAATCTTTTTTTGCTTCAATTCGGGTAGATTCATTAATAATGAGACTGTTTTTCATATCATTAAACTCATTTCCAGCACCTATTACATCAACGGAGAGTCCCCTTTCGTAGTTTGCAACAATATCATGTATCTGAATTGTATCTCCCCTGTTAATTTTCAAACGCTGCATTACCCCTACCACCACTGGAATATCATCATTTACTGATATGATCATATACTGCATTTGCGGCTTCTTTAAATCAATACCCGGAGTCTGGGGTATAATATCCAAAATCTGCATAAAACCGTTAATTGCATAAATATGCTGACGAACTTTTTGCTCCAGAGGTAGAAATTTTGCTGATTCTATACCAAATGCCGGAATCTTGCAGGCGTGATATGCGAAGTATGTTGCTGACCCCAACTGCTCTTTATGAATAGATTTCGGATGGTTGGTCCTGTGATTATTATAATGGAAAAGATATTTTTTATTTTTTATGTGCAGATTTATTTTATCAATAACCTTTTTGGCCATTTCCTCAAGATCAATATTATCTTTTGGATCTTCTTTTTCCAGAACCGCATTGTCTGTGATAATTGACTGTCCGTATCGTTTTGGATTTTTCCATTTGTTTTCCCACTTGTCAGAATAAATTCCTGATCCCTCGTGAAGATTTAAAAAACAGTCACTTTCACAAATTAATTTTTTTAAAACATTAACAACCCGGGTTTCATAATTAAAAATTTTATCATCTGAAAACTTCCTGTTCATATCCTGATTGATTTTTCTTTCCATTTTTAAAATAGAAGGAAAATTTGCCCGCGGCACAACAATGATATTGCCTTTTTCCAGCATGACATCAACATAAAAATCTGCTGCAAGAAAACCACCTGGCTCATCCCCCTGAATCCCGCCTATAATTAACAATGTTTTCCCTGGGACAGATCCAATATTTCGATAAACATGGAGCTCATTTTCCTCACCTTCAAAAAAAACGGTGTGAATTTTTTGACCGGCAAAACTCTTTGTACCCACCAGGAGTAAAAAAAAAGATACCACTGCAGATATCAGTTTAAAACCGGATCTTTTTGTTTGAAATGATATATTTTCCCCCCTAGCTCAACGCTGTTTTCCCTCATGAATTTTTAAAATCTGCCGTTTTGTAACAGCATTTGAAGTTTATCACTTCCTACTCCTGACCAATGGTAACCATTTCCTCAAAAATCAGGTCTTCCTGCTCATTAAAAATAAAAATCGCTGCTTTTTTAAAAAAATCAGACTCCGCCTGATTCCTAATCCTGAATCTTACTGGTTTAAAATTGGCAATTGAAAAATACTGCCCCTTTTTGTATTCAGAAGGGATGCCATTTTTTAAAAGTGTGGTTGGAACAACAAGCCACTGATCTTCTGATGTATTCTCTGGTATCAGTACAGTAAATATTCTTCCTGACACATCACCTGGTTTTTTCGAAATTTTTCTTATATCAAATCGGACGAGAAGCTCTTTGTTTGATCTGCTTTTTTTTACTATAAAATTTTCTATTGTAACCGTTTTATTTACAATTTTTCCCGGGATAGGTCTGGGTTGCGATACAGATGTTTTAACTATTTTATCTGATCCATCTGATTCAGGCACTGTTTTTTTCTCTTTTTCCTCTACCTTGACAGGCATCTTTTGGTCTTCAATATCTTTAGATTCTGGAAGGGCAGGTTCAGCCTCATTCTTCTCAACCCCAGGAGCGTTAGAAACAACCTTTTCAGGCTGAATATCCAGTTTTTGTCCGGAAATAACAAGTTTTGCCATCAATACTGCTTTTTCCTGGGTGAGTTCTTTCACTTTCTGCTGGGCAGTATCAAACTCTGTTCTAACGGAATCACTATCCCTGGATAAATCTGAATAAAGATAGTAAAGCACTGCGGCTGCTATCAAACACACCACACTTGTAAAAGAGAAAAGCTTCATAAGAATTTTTAAATAATCTCCTGATTTCATACCACCAAAATCATCAATAATAATAATCCTTTCTCTCCGATTCTGTATGTACGGCTTTGGTTTGGAGCGAGCTATTTCCCTTTCCAGATCTCTTGATATATCTTCCATACGCCACCTTTATTAACAAATTTCAGTTTTTTTGTTCCCTGAGTAGTAAACCCGCTGGACTCATACTCCTGGGAAAAAACAACTTCACACATCTGGTTTTTAAATTTAACCCTGAACTTTTTACCAGAAACATTAATATAGTCATATTTTCTTGCAAGGTGCTGCTTCCTTGTAATCCACTCTTTTTTACGAAGACCGTCAGAATAAAAATTTTTTGCATAAAAGGAAGCATATTCTTTCATATCCTTTGTTGACCAGGCTTTAAGCCATTGGTTGACAGTTTCCAAAATTATATCTTTTTTGTCTGGAGTGGTCACTATTGCTGCAGCAGCAATCAGGGGAGTTTTTTCCCCTTGAAATTGCTTTGAAATTTTTTGAAAAATATCACCAATAATTTTATATCTGCCCTCTTTATGTTCTAAAAAAAATTTTCTTTTCCCCACGAATACTTTTCTCTTTTCAAATACCAGAAAATAGTCAAAAAGGGCCACAAAAACCTGATCATGATAATAAATCCCAACACTGTTTTCTCCAATTTTCAAAATATGATCAGATTTGTCTGATTGATTTTTTCTTCTTAATACTATCCAATCGGTCCACCAGGAGATATCAGGCAGATATTTTGAAGAGTAAAATGAGAGGTAATCGTGATAATTACCTGTTTCAAGTGAATGAACCCATTTTGATATCATGCGGTTGATATCATTTCTATGAGCGGCAAGGCTCTCTTGTGAAGCCATTTTAACTGTATCAACCATGATAACAGGGGTTACATCAAGATTGATATAATTTGAAAGCTTTTGGATATTAAAATTATCCAATGCAACACACCCGTTTGAATCACGAGGTTTGAGTTTTTTATTCGTTCCGTGTATCCAGATAGCTGATCCATTTTTACCTGATTTTTTATCTATAAAATTGGGGTAATCAGTAGGGAATGCTTTTTCTCCATAACTTGCTGAAAGATATTTGTTTTCATACTCATCTTTTAAAAAATAAATCCCTTCAGGAGTCTTTTTATCACCCGCTTTCTGTTTTACTCCGTCGATTTCCCCAGTGGAGCAAGGCGCCTTGAAATCAATCGCTATATTGTCACCGATATGAGTATAAAGATAGAGTGTCTGGGTTTTCTTTTCAACAATGATTGCATTTTCTTTCTCCGGCAATTCAATAATGGCATCAGGGATATGCCCAGTTACTGCAAAGGCTGCGGTATGAAACGATAAGAGTATCTGCATAGCCAGAAACAGAAAAGTAAAATTAAATCTATTTAAAACTGACAATTGCACCTCATTATACTTGTAATTTTCAGGTTATTTATTACCTTTAAGTATCTTTTAAGGAATTAGTTTATGTTATGACCTCTATTAAGTTACGTGTGACCTTTATTCAGGTTATGGTTTAATATCCAGATGCTGATATGCTTTTTGCGATGCTTTGCGACCACTGCTGGTGCGCAGCACAAGCCCGATTTTCAATAAAAATGGTTCCACAACATCCACAAGGGTATCTGTCTCCTCCTGAAGCGTTGCACTGATTGCTTCTATTCCTACAGGTCCTCCCTTATAAAAATTTATTATTGCCTTTAAATAATTTTTGTCAAGGGATGTCAACCCGAGGTCATCAATACCTTCGAGCTCAAGAGCTGCCTTCACACTATCTTTGGTCACTCTGCCGTCACCTTTCACCTGGGTGTAATCCCTGACACGTTTTAAGAGCCTGTTTGCAATCCTTGGCGTGCCTCTTGAGCGTCTGGCAAGTTCGATGGCACCACTCTGTGTTACAACACTGTTTAATATAGCAGCTGAGCGTTTAATAATAATAATCAGCTGGTCAAGGGAGTAAAAATCAAGGGTACGAAAAATTCCAAACCGATCTCTTAATGGAGAAGATAAAAGACCGACTCTTGTGGTTGCTCCAATAAGAACAAACTGTTTTAACTGATACCTGTGACTCCTTGCATGAATCCCTTTATCAAACACAAAATCAACAGCAAAATCTTCCATGGCCGGATATAAGAACTCTTCAACCACTTTGGGTATGCGGTGAATCTCATCTATAAAAAGGATATCACCATCTCCAAGATTGGTTAATATCCCGATAAGATCCCCCCCCTTTTCCAAGGTAGGTCCTGAAGTGACAGTTAAATCTTTGCCCATTTCATTGGCAATTATATAAGAAACAGTTGTTTTACCAAGCCCGGGAGGACCATGAAGCAGTATATGCTCCAGAGATTCATTACGCTGTCTGGCTGCCTGTATGGCAATCTGAAGCGTTTCAACGATCGAAGTCTGTCCAATATACTCTTTAAACCTTGAAGGCCTTAAAGATAAAATCTCGCGGGATTGCTCTTCAGATGTCAAGTGGGAGGTAACAATCCCTTTTTTTTCAGAAGTGTAGGAGAGAATGCCATCCGCCATGCCTATCTTCTCTCCTGAAAAATTTCATCAAAAAGCGCTTCCGGGGTTACAATATCAGCATTATTTTCAAAAGCCTCTTTAATCAATCTTCTGGCCAATGTTTGAGAGTGTCCGAGCTGCTCAACCAGTACATCTTCAACCTGCTGACTGATATTGCCCATCTGCACGGGAATTGTACCATTATCTTCT
>CAYZCC010000081.1:0-9408 GCA_964476805.1 uncultured Desulfobacula sp. | reverse complement strand
ATTCTTTCAGTGTCAAGACTTAATTTCAATATTTTACAAGTTTCATATCCACCCATTTCCGGCATCATAATATCCATCAGAATGATATCAAACAGCTCTTTGTCAAAGGCTTAACCCGCTTCTCTTCTATTACGGGCCACTGTGATTTCATGACCCTGCAACTCTAAACATGTTTTCACTAAAAATGCATTGGCATCCATATCTTCTGCCCGCAGTATTTAAAAACTTCTGGCCGGTTGATATTGAAAACTGCATGGGAAGGTCAATAATCTGTAATCTTCATCTCAAAATACTCCATATCACCGGTACCATCCTGACTTTGTGAAAATTCCCTGATTCGGCATCTTGATGATGAGTTGTGAATAATAAGAGAGGCGTTGGAGGAAAAAATCTTTGTGCCTGCCTCTATGTTTTTGGCCACTTTCACCTCTGGTATGGGCTGATTTCTGTTTGAAAACTCCTCCAGCCTTTTTTTCCTGTCTGAAAGCTCTCTGTTGAGATCTTCCAGCTCTTTTATCCGGCCTTTCTTCTGGGAAATTTCCATGGCAATCTCATCCTGACGTTCAAAGCCTTCATTTATTTTCTCTTCTGCCTCTGCAGAACTCTTTTTTATCTCTTTAACAGTTGCCACAACCTTTTGCAGAGCGGCCATATTTCCCGATGCCTTCAGATTTTTTATTTTCTTTTCAATATCTTTGAGCTGCAGCTGTGATCTGTCCTGTATATGGGCGTGTGTGGCGATAACAGCATGCAGGTTCTGATCCTCTTTTTCAAATTTTTCTATTTCTGATTTTAATTCATCCGCAGCATTTTTATTCTTATTGAATTTGAAGTCAACGGCTGCGATAAGATGATTGATGTGTTCATCCACACCCACTGTAAGTTTTGAAGATTTAGACGATTTATTGCCTACTCTTCCTGCATCAACACCCATTTTTGCAGATATTGTACAGTTCAGAATAGAGCCTGTTTTGTTAATGCAGGCACCACTTAGATTAATTGTTGAATCAATAATCTCTTTTTGAACAATTAAATCACCAAAAGCATTTATTTTAGAGTTGTGAACAAATTTAGCCTGAACACTTCCCTTTACTTTTACAAGTTCTGTGTCAACAATTCCCATAGATACATTCAGATCTCCTTCAATATCCACGTGTGCCCCCTGAATCTCTTTTGCTGTTAAAGAGGCGCACCGAACCTTGAAACCCTGCTTTACACTGCCATTGACAACAACATTACCATCAAACACAACATCCCCTGTCTCCAGGCCGATATCGCCCTGGAGCTTGTATTCAGGGCAGACAGATATATTTCCCATGGCATCAAGATAAGGCTGTCCTGAAGTCTCTGCATATATTCTGACACCATCATCTGACATTCTAGTGCCGGATCCTAAAGAAAAAGTCTGGTCAATGGGATCATCAACCAGGATTTCATGACCCATTACATTCATTCCGTTTTTCCCCTCTTCAACTGCAATTTTTCCGGCAAGAAACGCACCCTCTTTTACATAAGGTATCTCTCCTCTGTCCTGAAAATTCATTGATCCGTCATCGTTTACCTTTCCGGCATGGAGAAAATCGGTTGGAAAGTGATATTTGACCTTTGCATCTCTTGGATATCTGGGTTTTTTGCCGCAGGCGATCATAAAAGGATTGTCATGGGAAGACGTATTCTGCAGCCATGATTCAATTGCATCATCACTGGCGACACCAGTAACCACACCCTTTTTTTCAAGGAGCTGTTTGACATGGGCAGTGCTTAAAATACCCGTATCCTCTTTTTTTACTTTAATAAATGCCTTGATTTTATCTTTTGTGAGTGTCAGTTCAAAATACTCATCCATATTAATCTCATGTATATCTTCACTGGGTTTTACATCTGAAACTGCTTTTTTTTCAAGATGGCTGTAAATCAGAGGCATCATCTGCGCTACCATTTCATGATCCCTGTTTTTTTCAGAGACTGCTTTGAGCGCATCCGGGTATGAAAACGAATCAAGTTTTACAGCGTGCCCGGATGCTGCCTGCTCCAGTACGCGCTTTATCTGATCTGCAAATGATAAAAAATTTTCTCTGCAGCTGCCTTTTGAAAAAAGAGTGTTTTGTGCCCTGAAAACATCCTGCAGCAACACAGGTTTTTCCAACTGGGTAGCGCCGCCTGCAGATCTGATGCGAGATTCAAGCAGCCGGATCTCTTTTTCTTTTTTTTCAAGCGTTGAAGCATTCAGCTGCTCCCCCTTTTTAAAGTTTTTGGCACTTTTAAAAAGCTGCAGATTCTGACGTTTTGACACTTTTAAAAACCCTATTTTTTTACTACTCTTTTCATACTGATCACAGCAGTTGATGACCTGTATTAAAAAATCCTCATCTTCAAAAGGGAGTGTAACGCAGGCATTGATTTCGGCTTTATTCACTGCATTCACTATGGCTTTCAAATCAGACGTATCGGCAAGCAGTACACGCTGAGTGTCTGGAGAGAGTTTCCTGGCATTCTGCAGTATCTCATCCCCTTTCATTTTCGGCATCATATAGCTTGAAATTATCACTGCACAGGGTGATTCTGCTTTTTTGAGATCGTCAAGCGCATCTTCTGATGATTTAAAGCATCTGACATCATACCCTTTTTCAAATAAAAGGGTCTCCATTCTGTTCAGCAGGGTAATTGTGGATTCAATAACAACTATTTTATGTTGGTCAGCGATGTCGCTTCTCCTTTAGAGTTTCATGGTCTGGTGGCTCATCTGCCTGGGGCTTTCTGAATCCTGTGAATCAATTTCCGTAAATTTTGAAGCGCCATAATCCTGTCTTAAAATCATGGAGGATCCGGTACCCATAATTTTTGTTCCTGTATATACTCTTTTCGTCACTTTTAATTCCGGGACTGCCTCCTCTTTCTCAAGCGCTTGGATAATTTTATCTTTTTCATCATTAATCGCTTTAATCTCTCCATTTAATTTTTCAATCTGTTTTTCACACTCTTTGGATTTCGCCTGAGCAATATCCTGCTTTTCAAAAATTACCTTAATCCTTTTATCTGCCTTCTGGACAGTCTCTTCAAGATCTTTGAGTTCTTTGACTATCTTTGCTTTCTGATCTTTATCTTTTACCTCACCAATCTGATTTTCAAGATAATCCATCTTTTTTGTAATTTTTTCCTGTGCAAAGGTCTGGTTTGCAATATCAACATGCAGACTATTATACTCTTCATCATGATCATTTCTCTGGGCAATGGTCATGTCAAGCGCTTTTTGTTTTTTATCTGTTTTCTGTTCATATCCACTGGCAACCCATTTGATGTGGTCATCTGTGCCTGCTTTGATGGTGGAGTATTCAGCTTTTTCAGTACCGACCTGTTTTACACTTAATCCTGCTCTTGCAGCAATTGTGGAAGCGGTGATTCTTCCGGCTTCATTATTTAAAGCGCCGCTCAGGATGATATAAGATTCCATGATCTCTCTTGTCACCATCATATCTTTATAGCCATACAGCTTTGTTTTATTAAAAAACTTGGCCTGTACACTTCCCTGGGTCTGGATCTTTGCATTGACAACACCATTGGAGACCTTAAGATCTCCTCTGATATCGATTATGCCACCTTTAATTTCATTGACAGTCAGCGCCTCGCATTCCACACGAAAACCCTCTTTTACCATCCCCTTAACAATCACATTACCGTTAAAATTGATATTTCCGGTTTTAAAGTCCACGTCACCATTCACTGTAAAAGTTTCCAGTACAGAGACCACACCTTTTACATCCATACTTGGCTGGCCTGTAATGGTTGAAATCAGTTTCAACCCATCTTCGGAGAATTCAACCCCGTCACCGCCTTCAAGGGCAATATCATCCACCCCTCCGACCAGAAGGGTTTCACCAAAAACATCCATACCGGATTTGGGCTGCTGCATGGGTATTTTTTCAGCAAGCACATCGCCTTTTTTAACAAAAGGGGAGTCGCCCCTTGCAGTAAAATCAATTGACCCGTCTTCATTGATAACACCGGCTGAATCAGACTCTGTATTAAAATTGTAGTTGATTTGAGCAGGGTTTCCTACACTGGCGGCAATCCCTCTTGCCACAACAAATTTTTCATGGGGGTCACTGCACTCCTTAATGAACACTCTGATTTTTTCATCGTCCACAATTCCATATTTAATGCCGCGTTTTTTCATCAACTGTTTAACAGGCGCAATATCTGATGTTCCATGGACACTTTTAGGAACACGTATCCATGCTTCAACTCTGTTTTCTGAAACCTGGAGGTCCACAAAAGCACCAAACTCGGATGAAAATTGTGAAGATTCATCAACGGCTTTCTTCTTTCTGCCGCTCCTGTCCTGGGCAGCCATAATTTCATCACGAATGCCCGGAGTAATAATTTCAGATTCCACCAGTATATCGCCGAGAAGCATTGCAACGCCGCTGTCTTCAAAATTATTCAACTGTTTTTTAAAGGCCCGGTCAATATCTTTTTTAACGGCAATATCCCTGTCCATCATCATTCTGGCAAGCTCTCTGTCAAGAAGCCTTGTTTCAATCATGGCAAGCTTTGCAAAAATACGGCTCAAATCCTGCCTTCTTATAAATTCATTTTGTATGAGGACCTTATCGATGGTAAGCCCTGTTGACGATTCAGCCTCTTTTGCCTCCAGCTCATCCAAAGCTTTCTCACGCTCGCCTTTGGTGATAAATCCATCATTAAATGCCACGACCTCAAAATCGGGTACATCCTTGTAGTCATCAATTACAACGCCTGTATCCGGTTCTGATCCTATACCAAAAAGATCCGGTTCTGCTGCAATGACCACATTTTCAATAATCTGATCAATCAGATCATATGTTTCATCTGCCAGATCTGTTTGTTCATCTGCCACAATATCTTCTGGAGAGAATTCCTTTTTAATATTCTTAAAAATGGTTTCCATCATGGAAGATGTCTCTTTTCTCGCTATTTTAAACGCCTGAATCAGATTGGCTTTATTCATCGTAATGGTTCTGGAGAGAAGCTCGTCAAGGCCCAGAAACACCTCTTTATATTCAGCCTGCTCCTTTGCTTCCTGAATCTCCCGTGTGAGATCATCCGCTTCTTTTTTCCTCTGCTCAAGCGCTTTTGCAAACTTCTGGAGTCCCTTTTTCTGGGTTGCAGCAAGATCAGCCAGTTTTTTATTCTGGTTATTTGTTACTCTGGAGAGGCGTTTTCGTTCCTGAAAATTTTTATAGATATCCAGTTCGCCTGAAATTCGCAGCAGCAGATCTTCGTTATCCCACGGCTTTGAGATATACTGGTGTATTTCCCCTCTGTTTACAGCGGAAACAATGGCATCTAAATCTGAATACCCTGTGATGAGCATTCGTCTTGATTCAGGGCTTATCAATATGGTTTCCTCAAGAAATTCACTTCCAGACATGCCTGGCATCCGCTGATCAGACATGATCAGAAAAAAATCGGTCTGTGCCGTCTCTAAAAGTTTGATCCCCTGTTCACCATTCAGTGCAGATACAAAATTAGCAAATCCTTTTCGCCGCAACACCCGCCGCATATTTTTTACAACAGGCTCATCATCATCAACAACCAGAATCCCATATTTGCTGTTATCTGACACGGTTATTCTCCTGGTATATTTTCAGGCATTTCAAAACCATTACGGGTGGCAATATCCTGGAACTGGTCATACAACTCAGCGATTATGCCCACATAAAGTGACTCCAGCTTCTCTTTTTCAAGCATGTTTTTTTCTGAAAGAAGCGCCTGCATCTCATTGATATAGTTTCGATTTTCAAACCCTCTCTTAAGAATCGATTTTAACTCTTCAATCTGTCTGTCTTTTTGAAGAATTGCTTTTTTATGTACGGCAGCACTCTTTTTAAGATCTTTGTTAATCTGGTATAATCTACTGTTCTGATCTTTGGCAAGGGCAAACAGCCGGTGATTTTCCATGATGAGTTCATGCTGCTCAAGACCTGCTTTGACAGTCTCTATCAACACTTTATTATCCCAGGGCTTGGATATATATCTGTGAATTGACCCTCTGTTTACAGCATCCTGCACAGCATCCACATCTGCATATCCGGTGATAAGATATCGAAGGGTATCAGGAGCAATCTCTTTTGCTTTTTCTAAAAAAACAGACCCCTCCATCTGGGGCATTCTCTGATCTGAAAGGATTAATGAGAAGGGTTTCGTTGCTGATTTGATTCGTTCAAGGGCTTTTTTGCCTGAATCAAGGTAGACATACTTGGCGCCTATTTTTTTTATGACCCTGCCAAGTGACTTGCCAACCTGCTCTTCATCATCAACAATAAATACGATATGATCAAATCTTTCTGCCATTGCGCCTCCGGATACATTTAACTGTAAAATAAATTTTTATGCTTTGTGGATTCATGAAATTCACACCTTTTATACTTGTGACAAACTGATAAGTGAATCATATCTCTATTTTCCTATATTTATCAAGCTTTTTTACGCTGACGGCAGGGTGATTTTAAAATTTGTGCCCTCTCCCACTTTACTCTCTACACTAATTGTTCCCTGGTGCTGCTTGATAATATTGTATGCGATGTTCATTCCAAGGCCTGTACCCTTCCCCACCTCTTTGGTGGTAAAAAAGGGATCAAATATTTTTTCAAGATTCTTCTTTTCAATACCAGAACCATTGTCGGAAATATTAACAGTGATGTTCTCCTCCTGCCGGTCTGTTGTAATTTTGATCTCACCACTCTTTTCAATTGCCTGGGCTGCATTTACGAGAATATTCATAAAGACCTGATTTAATTTCTGCGGATATCCCCTGACCATGGGGATATCGCCGAATTCTTTTTTCACTTCAGCTTTATATTTAAGTTCGTTATAAACAACATTCAGTGTGGATTCAAGACCCTTGTTGATATTAACAAGCACTTTTTTATCCCTGCCCGGGTGGGCAAAGTTTTTCAAATCTCCAACTGTTTTACCTATCTGTTCAACACCGCCTGTGCAGTCTTTGAGAAGGTCACTGATATCTTCCCTCAGATAATCAACTTCAACCTCTTTTTCAATTTCAATTATGGTTTGAATCTGATTTTTTAAATTGTCGGGAAAACTCTCCTTTCCGCTGCTTTTTTGCAGCATTGTCATGAGCACTTTCTGATGCCCCAATATTTTATCAATATCCTTTAAATAACCACTTAACGCCTCCAGATTGCTGGAAACAAAACCAACCGGGTTATTTATTTCATGGGCAACTCCTGCTGCAAGCCGGCCGATTGAGGCCATTTTCCCCAACTGTACGATCATTGAAGCCTGCTGATGAACTTTTTTTCCCAGATCTCTGTTCAATTCATCAAGTTCTGTGTTGGCTTTTGCCAGCTGTGCCTCCAGCAGATCCCTCTTTTTTTCAAGATTCCACTCCCTTGTTAAAACCCTTGCAAACTGTAATATTTCCTGGAGGTTAAATGGTTTTTTCAGATAAAAAACATCCGTTCTTCCTGTCGCAGCAAATATATCATCGGGCGTGTATTCAGCAAAACCAGTCACAACAACAACCCGTATTTTAGGATCAATTTCCCAGATCTGTTTTAATGTCTGGATCCCATTCAGACCCGGCATTTTCATGTGAATAAAGGTAAGGGCAAAGGGAGTATTATCAGATACGGCTCTTTTTACAAATTCTATGCCTGTCATGCCGTTTTCAGCAAAAGAGAGCCGGTAGTTTTCAGAATCAGCATTTGAATTTTCAGGCGCCGGTTCGTGGGTGGCTCGGCCTATTTCATCACTATTGAATTCAGATTCAAGCGGAAACACTGTTTTTTGGTATAATCTTCGTATGGAACTCTCATCGTCAACAATCAGAACCTTTTTATTTTCTCTCATTGGACTTCTCTTTTTATGAGCTAAAAAAATAGATATTGAATTTCATTATACTATTTACTATAAATTAATAAACCGTTTTTAAAATCTTTTAGCAAAAATTTATCAATTCAGCAGCTAAGACCAGCGGCTAAGACCAGCAGCTAAGATAAGGATATCTTAAAACAAAATAGATTTTTTTTAAAAAGAGGACGTATATGAAATCAATTGTCCAAATGGCCAAAACCCTGGATATCTCATCAAGTACAATTCGTGAATATTTCAGCAGATTTGAAGCTTTTTTCCCCGATCCTGTCGAACACGAAGGGGTAAAAGAGTATCCTCCGGAAGCGGAAGAGCTCATCAAAAAAATCTATGGGTATTATCAGACCAGCGGCATGACCAAGGAGGAAATTCGCGTGAAGCTTGGCGGTCCTCATGAGAGTGATCATGCACAACCCCCTGCTGCAGCAGTTGCAGCCGCGCCCATGGATATGGAAAAATTTGAAGAATTAAGCGAAAGAATGGAACGTTTAATCACAACCATTGAAAATCTGACCGCGGCAATTACCGGAATGGATGTTGGAACATTCAAGGGAATACGCAAACATCAGGTAACCCATACAAAATTAAATGATTTAAATGATCAGATATCAGATATTATTGAGTTGACCCGGGGTGAGGGCAAAAACAACGAAAATATTGAAAAAAATGTACTGGAGTCAGACGGCACGGTTATATTCTCATTTGGCAGACTGGCACCCAATGCCGCTGATTCCATGAATTTTGCAAAAGCCCATAAAAAACCCTGGCTTCATATAGATCTTGAAACAAATCAAAATCCTTCCAAAAGATTAAAAGAGTGGCTTCTTCAGTTCGAGATAAAGGTACTCAATGTTGCAGGCAAAAACGCAAGCAAAATCCCGGGATTGAAAAAATCAGTTAATGATATTATTTCAATGGTATTAAACTGATAACACGCTATTTTGTGTCTGGCCGAAACCCTGCAAATTAGCGGTTTTCGGCCAGACACTATTTTACATGACATGCAGAGCAGTTCGTGGGACCTGTATCCTTACCTGCCTTTTTCATTGACCGGTGGCATTGAAGGCAGGTTTTGTTCATTACCTGTCTTTTCCTGAGTTTTTTTTGTGTTTTTAACTCTTTTATTATGCCGGCTTTTTTCGGGAAGACCGCGTGGCAGATATTGCAGTCACCCAGTGCATTCTGATGAATCCGGTGGGAAAAGTCAATATTGCCCTTTTCCCCTCCATCAAGATCTATCTTTTCATTACCCTGGTTCTGCATGGCAAAAACCACTGCCCCTGTAAACAATATTACAGTGAGCAAAACTGCCAGCGTTGTTACTCTTTTAAAAGGCTCTTTTGTTAAAAAATTCACGCTCGCCTCCAGAATTGATGAACCTGTAAAAAGTCCGATTTTGGCAATTTTTTGGTCGTAACATACTGAAATTATATATAGCGACGTTGTCATTTTTGACTTTTTACGAGACCATCAGAATTAACTTTCCTAAAATGGTTTTAAAATCTCTTTTAAATAATGCCCTGTATAACTTTT
>CAYZCC010000080.1:522-9489 GCA_964476805.1 uncultured Desulfobacula sp. | reverse complement strand
CCCTTTTTTTTATCTGAATTTGAAAGTAAAATTGTATGCGAACCCGTGGTTGCTTCATAATCACCTTATAAATTTTGACTTTTTTCATATCATACAATCTGTTTTTTTTCCATTTTAATATTATTGAAACTTGACTTTCATGTACAAAATTATCATATTATTGCTCAAATTTTAATGTGCCTTTTAATTTTAAGGGATTGAATACGCATGAAACCAAATATTTTTTTATTTTCTATTCTATTTTTTACTGCTGTCAGCCAGATTCCAGCATACTGCCAAACCGCTTACTCTCTATATGATTTAGCGGTAATTGCCGACAAACAGAGTAAAACAATTCAAATTGCCAAAGAAGATGTTTTCATTGCCAAAGAGGATGAAAAAAGAGCTTTTTCTGTTTTAATACCAAGAGCGACTGCTTATGGCGCCATGACAGAGTCTAAAGATGCTGATATATTTACTCCAAGCACCATGACCATGGGGGTTAAACTGACGCAATCCTTTACCCTTAATGGTAAGGAGTTGATTGCTCTGAATGTTACACAAAAAAACATTACTGGAAAAGAGTCAGCACTTGAAAGCGTTCGAACCGAGTATCTACTCCAGGTTACACAGGCATATTTTAATATTTTAAGCTTTCAGAAATCTCTTGAAATTGTACAATCTGATATTGAGAGGCTGACTGCCCATAAAAATGCTGTTAAAGAGAAATTGAGTGTCGGCAGTGTCACCAAGCAGGATCTCTTCAGAGCAAAGGCAGAATTATCAAAAGCCAGGACAGACAAGGTTATAGCAGAAAATAGGATTCTGCAGAGCAAGGCAAATCTGCAGAATCTGGTTAACATTGAGGATGATTTTACCCTGAAACAGGAAAACCTTAGAAAAATTGATGATTATCAAACTGTTTTTGAAGAGATAAAAACCAAGGCATTAAAAAACAGGCCCGAAATAAGAGAAGCACAAACAAATGTTGACATAGCCAGAAAAACTATTAAATTTGAAAAAAGTGACTACTGGCCTACCCTTACGCTTGAAGCTGGATATAAAAAGACAGATTTTACCTATGATGATACTTCGCAGGAAGATTATGACACTGAAAATTTTTACGTTAGCGGAGAACTTGTTTTTACAATATACAGTGGCGGTTTAAGATCAGCTGAAATACGTCAGGCAGCTGCGAATCTCAGAAAAGCAGAAAATTCCCTTGCCCTGCAGAAAAAAGCGATTATTCTTGAGGCAAAAGCAAATTTCCTGGAAAATAAAGCTGCAAAAAGTACGCTAATAAATTTACAGGATGAACTCAAATCTGCTCAGGAAAACTTTGATGCGGTTCAAATGCAGTTCAAATACGGAATGGCTGACAGTATAGATATTATGGATGCGAATACACTGCTTGTTTCTGCTCAAAGAAGAATTTCAGATGCGCAATACGCCTATTATCTTTCTGTTCTGAAAATTCTCTATACCCAAGGCGAACTCAGTGAACTTCTTTTACAGCAGAATGGTTAGTGAACATAAATTCATTTGTAAATTAAATTTTTATATTTTTTTTACTCTTCTGGCGTAGTAAATGGTCTGTAAGTGTTACAGCCATCATGGCTTCGCACACCATATTAATTCTTGGGATGGCACATATATCATGCCTCCCTTTTGTTGATATCTCACACGGCCTGCCATCATCATCAACAGTAAGCTGAGTCTTTAAAATTGAGGGTATCGGTTTAATATGAGCTCTTGCAAGGATATCATCTCCATTTGAAATTCCAGCCAGAATCCCGCCGGCATTATTTGTTTGAAATCCCGTTGGCAGAATCTGATCATTATTTTCAAAACCTCTCATTTGAGCAGCAAAAATTCCAGCGCCTATTTCCACTGCCTTAACTGCACCAATACTCATCAACGCCTTGGCAATATCTGCATCCAGTTTGTCAAAAACAGGTTCTCCCAAACCTGCTGGCACACTGGACACTCTGATTGCGACAACCCCTCCAAGAGAATCTCCCTCTTTTTTAATATCCTTGACCTTTTTCACCATTTTTTTAGCAGCTTCAGGGTCAGGGCATTGTAAATCATTATTATATTTTTGAGACATATCCTCAAAATTTTCAGCTTTAATACCTCCTATCTCCAGAGTGTAGCTCTCTATATTAATATCATGCTGATCAAGTACTATCTGAGCAACAGCACCGGCTGCAACCCTTGCCGCAGTCTCTCTTGCAGAAGCTCTCCCGCCTCCTCTGAAATCCCTTATCCCATATTTGGCCTGGTAGGTATAATCTCCATGTCCCGGTCTGAAAAGAGTGGCAATATCATCATAGGATTTTGATTTTGCATCCTGATTCGCAATCAAAATCATAATAGGAGTCCCTGTTGTTATATTATTCAAGGTGCCTGAAAAAATAACGGCCCTGTCTGGTTCACTTCTCTTTGTACCGGAAACCCCTTTTCCTGGTTTTCTTTTATCAAGGGCTTTTTGTATTATATTTTCACTGATTGCAAGGCCGGCAGGGCATCCCTGGATCACAACACCGATGCCTCTGCCGTGAGATTCTCCAAAAGTGGTAATATTAAATGCTTTTCCCAGGGTACTGCCCGACATCTTTTAAGCTCCTGTGAATGATATTAGCAATTTTTTCAGGGTTATTATCTGTCGTATCAATCTTTAAATGTGAACTCTTTTTATATAAAGGATTTCGCAGGTTTAACAACTCTTTTGTCTCTTCTAAAAGCGTATTATTATCTATCAAGGATGGTCTTGACAAAGCGGTTTTAGCATCACTTTTTAATCTTTTCAATATCGTTTTAATATCAGTATAAAGCCATATGGAAAAACCGTTATTTCTTATTATTTTAATGTTGTCAGGATCAGTAACAACACCTCCGCCAGTGGCAATAACTGCTTTTTTAAAATTTTTTATACTTAAAACTGTTTTTTTTTCAAGTAATCTGAATCGACTCCATCCATGCTGTTCCACAATTTGTGTAACACTTAATCCTGCTTTTTGTTCAATCATCTGGTCTGTATCAATAAAATCAAAATTCAAATCCTGAGCAAGAATTTTCCCAATGGTTGTTTTTCCACTACACCTGTAACCGATTAGAAATATTTTCATGAAATTCAATCTTCTTATTTTTACGGTTTAACAGTAGAATTCACTATCTGATCCTGTACAATTTTTATTTCAGGCTTTATACCCGTCCACAATGCAAACTGCTCTGCCCCCTGATGCATGAACATGGATAATCCATCAACAGTTTTACATCCTTTTTTTTGAGCTTGTGTCAGAAGTTTAGTTCTCAAAGGGTTATAAATGATATCCATCACTGTCATACCCTGTTTTAATAAGTGTGAAGGAAAAGGAGATGCTTCTGTTTCAGGGTGCATGCCAATGGGTGTTGTATTTATTATGATATCTGCTTCTAAATCGGATGTCTTGTTGATTTCATCCATGGAGATAAAGGCAGCATGATATTTTAGTGCCAGTTTTCTGCCTTTTTCAATGGACCTGTTAATGATTGTAAGATGTCCTCTTTTTTTATTGACCCCGTGGGCAACGGCTCTGGCAGCACCTCCTGCACCAATGATACAAATTTTTTTATCCTCGATTCCAGAATTTTTTAAAGGCGCAATGGCTGCAGCAGAATCTGTATTAAACCCTTTAAGTTTATTTTTTGAGTTGACTATTGTATTAACAGCACCTATTTTTAGAGCGTTTTGATCAATATGATCAAGAAAATTCAGAACAGATTCCTTAAATGGAATTGTCACAGAGGCGCCTTTGATATTAAAAGTTTTTATTGCGGCGACTGCATCGGAGATATTGTTGATTTCAAAGGCAAGATAAGCGGCATTAATTTTATATTGTTCAAACCATGCATTATGAATAAGAGGGCTTTTAGAGTGTTTTACCGGCCTGCCAAAAATACAGTATAGATATGTGTGTGAATTAATCATACAAAAATCTCATTGCATGCAGAGTCATGGTTTATCTTTTGCTACAATAAAATTTTGTTTCCATCCATATCTTTTACTGTAATTTCCCACTGGTTGACAATAATTGACTCCCCGCGTTTTGGAATCCGGTCAATCTGTTCCAGGAAAAATCCGGAGAATGTATCATAGATAGTGGAGTCAGGAATATTAATTTTAATCTCTTTATTTATATCATCAATATCTATCTTTCCTGCCACAAGCCATCGGTTCCCTTTAAGCCTGACAATATCCGGTGTCAGGCGGTCAGTCTCATCAATTATTTCACCGATAATCTCTTCTATAACATCTTCAAGTGTGACAATACCAGAAACGCCGCCATGTTCATCCACAACCACTGCAATATGATTTTTTTTATGTTTAAAGTCCTGTAAAAGAGAATCAAGTTTCTTTGTTTCAGGTATGAAATAAGGTTTTTTCATGATCAGTTTAACATCCATTGATTTTTCACTATCGCTGGCGCACAATTTTTGAAAATTGACAAACAGATCTTTGATATGTAACATACCCACAATATTGTCAATGGTATCTTCAATAACCGGAATCCTTGAAAATCCGGTTTTAAGGATATATTCAATATCCATGTTTTCTGAAACATCAATGACAAACATATCAGCTCTTGGCGTCATGATCTCAGAACATGAGGTGTCATCAAATTCAAAAATATTGGTGATAAACTCTTTCTCCTCCTCTTTGATCTCCCCATCCTCTTTAACAACCTCCACCATTGTCATCAATTCATCTTCAGTAACAGTCTCATGGGAAATATCTTTAACTCCCTGAAGTTTGGGAATAAAATTCAAGATATAGATGAAGGGATAAAAAAGTTTTGAAAGCCAGAAAAGTGGATAGATTGCAAATCTTGCAACAAGAACATTATTATTATTGGCAAAGGATTTAGGAAAGATTTCACCAAAAATCAGTATCAGTATTGTCATGATACCCGTAGTGATTCCCACGGCATTGGATTTGAAATATGAGATGGCAACGGATGTGGCAACAGCAGAAGCACCAATATTAACTAGATTATTTCCAATCAGAATAGTCGTTAAAAGGGTGTGGGAATTTTCTTTCATCTTTAGAATCAGCTGCCCGGTTCTTGAGCCATCTTTGGCAATATGAAGCGCCTTGATATTACTGATTGAAAAGAGAGCTGTTTCAGATGAAGAAAAAAAACCAGATAATAAAAGACCTGTAATCAGTAAGATCAATTCAAGAGTCATCAAAATATAAAATTTATTCCTTAATATTATTTGAGATCAATGAAACATGAGATTTATTAACTGATTATTGTATAGCAAATCTGCTTATCTCAAGTCTCATATCTCGAATCTCATATCTTTCATGTTTTGTCAAATTTAATATGATAAATGCCACGATAATTTTGTTCTAACATTTATCAGACAATTTCCCCCTAAAATTCAAAAAGATGGGATAAATGCATCAAAGCATTTTTGTTGCAATGGCAGCGGTTTTAGATGATGCCCCACCCTTTACAAGCATTTTTCTGACCATTTGCAGTTGATTTTGAAAACCGGTTAAATCAGTAAGCATTTCAATGGCTTTTTCACTAATTTTTTCAGCCGTTGCATCATCCTGCAGAAGCTCGGGCATAATTTCCCTGTTGACAATCAGATTGGCAAGTCCTGCATACTTTATCTTAACAACTCGTTTTGCAATCTGGTAGGTCAGTTTGGCGAATTTGTAAATAATAATGGTTGGGACACAGCAAAGTGCTGCTTCAAGAGTGACTGTACCGGAAGCAGCAATCACAAGATCAGATTTTATAAAAATATTTTTAGCTTCACCCTCTTCAATTTCAAACAGATGTTTTATCCCTGAATTTTTTAAAACAGTCTCAATGAGTTCATATTTAATTGAATCTGCCTTGGAAATAATAAAAGAGATTTTTTTAAAATCTTTCATTTTTAAATTGGCTGTAATGAGACTGGCAGCATGAATCATTGTTTCCAGTAAATTTTCAACCTCTCTATTTCTTGATCCTGGGAAAAGAGCAATGACCAGTTGCTTTTTCTTTAAGAAACCATCTTTAGACAAGAACGGTTTTGAAATGTTTTCAGGATAATCGTCCAGTAAAGGGTTCCCTACATAGGTGGCTTTTATCCCGGTTTTTTTATAAAGTTTCTCTTCAAAGGGAAGAATTAATGCGGCATGATCAACATATTTTTTAATCTTTTTGATTCTTGCTGTGTCCCATGCCCAAACCTTGGGCGCAATATAATATAGTACTTTAACCCTATAGTGTGTTTTGACAAATTTTGCAGCTTTGAGGTTGAAGCCAGGATAATCAATCAATATCAACAGGTCGGGTGTCTGAGTTCTCATTTTTTTTTTAAACAGATCAAAAGCCTGTTTGATCTGTCTGAACTGCAAAACAACTTCTATAAGCCCCATTGCAGAGAGGCTGGCAATATCATAAAAAAGATCTACCCCTTGATTTGCAAGGTGTTTGCCGCCAATACCTGTAAATTTTATGTCTGGTTCTAATCTTTTGATCTCTTTGATAAGATTGCCCCCATGAAGATCACCAGACGGTTCACCGGTCAAAACCATTATATGTTTTAATTTTTTGGGGGGAATCATTTAAAAGTTCCCATTTTTTTTAGGTGTATGAAGTTCTTGTTTTATATAATACCTTCATTGATTTCATCATCGGTCAGCCCGATAATTGAAATATTATATTTATCGGCAAGGCGTACCATTTCATCTCTGTCAAAAGAGATTGATTTCTCTGCTTCAAGTACAAGGACATTGGCACCGGCTTTATGCATAATTTCAATTGTCTGAAGGCCTGAGGAGGGCAGATCAAACCGTAAATCCTGGGAGGGTTTGGAGAGTTTTATTACAACTGTACCACTTTTTTCTGATAAAAGGCCTCCACGTTTAATGGTCGCATCTGTCCCGTCAATTGCTTCCACCGCAAGAACAGTTCCATTGCTGATTACAATACACTGTCCTATATCAAGCGCTCCAACCTGCTTGGCAATCTTCCAGCCCTGTATGATATCTTTTTTCTGGGCAGTATCTGGTCTTGTATTTGTAAAGCACCCTTTCGGGTTTATAAGTTCAGGAAGAAGAAAGGTGGAAGGAAGAATTTTAATACCCTCTTTTAAAAGCAGGTCTGCAAAAGAAGTCAGGATTGCATTGTCATGGGTTTTAACCGTTGCTGCAATAAAGGCAAGCGCCTTAAAATCGGGACGAACATCTTTAAAAATATTGCTTTTATTTATTGAGCCAAGCATTACGGCCTGGGATATGTTATATTTTTTAAAATATTTTAATAATTTCGATACCTGACCCAGATAGATCCACTCCAGCTCATGAACATATTCAGTGAGCGTTTGACTGGTTTCACTCTTAAAACCGACAGCATATACTTGAAACCCCTTTTTTTCTGCTTTTTTTGAAAATAAAACCGGGAATTGCCCTGCCCCGGCTATAAGGCCAATGTTCATTGTTTTTTAAAATTGAACCTCCCGTTATCTGGTAATACCTCTGCTTGACTTGACAATAAAATTTATAAAATTTTGTACTTCAGGTATCTGTTCGGTTTCAGCTTTCACACGTTCAGATGCCTGTTTGACAGTCAAGCCTATTCTAAAAAATATTCTATACGCTTTTTTTAATTCACGAAGGGTTGATTTTGGGAATTTATGCCTTTTCAATCCAACATTATTTAAACCATGAAGGCTTGCTCGATCACCTGCAGCGATAACATATGGCGGAATATCTTTAGTAACAGCTGATTTGCCGCCAATATAGGCATAATCACCAATCTGGACAAATTGATGAATAGCAACCAGGCCGCCAATGGTAACATTGTCGCCAAGGATAATGTGACCAGCAAGCGTGGAGTTGTTTGCTAAAATGACCTGTTTGCCGGTTTTACAGTCATGGGCGATATGGGCATAAGCCATTAGATAATTCTTTTCACCAACCTGTGTAATACCGCCTCCGAATTTTGTTCCACGGTTAATGGTTACAAATTCCCTTATGATGGTTCCTCTTCCAATTTGTAGATATGATTTCTCTCCATGAAATTTTAAATCCTGGGGGGCTCCTCCGATTGAGGCATACTGAAAAATTTGGCAGTCTTCTCCAATATTTGTATATTTATCAACTATTGTATACGGTCCAATAGTGGTACCGGAGCCAATAACAACATTTGACTTAATAATGGCAAAAGGCCCTATTTTAACATGGGTGTCAATTTCAGCCTGAGGGTCAATAATTGCTGTGGGATGAATCATTTATACTCCGTTATTTTTTTTTCTAAAGATTTTATCCTCTTTTCAAATGAGAAAATACTCTTTCTCATTTCTGGCAGTCTGGATATTATACTGACAACCTTGCGCCATTGTTTATGAGGCATATGGGGAATACCTGAAACTATCTGATTTTCCGCAACACTGCTGTGAACACCGGCATATGGTCCGACTATTGCTCCGTCTCCTATTGTGATATGTCCTGAGATAGCTGCTCTTCCAGCAATTATTACATTTTTACCGATTGTTGTGCTTCCTGCAATACCAGCCTGGCCGACAATCAGGGTATTTTCGCCCACTTTGACATTGTGTGCAATATGTACAAGATTATCTGTTTTAACACCATTTCCAATACGGGTAGTCCCCAGGGTTCCTCTGTCAATCGTGTTGCAGGCCCCTATTTCAACACGGTTACCAATCTGTACATATCCTGTGTGAATGATTTTTTCATGAATTTCATTGTTCTGGACAAAACCAAAACCATCTGAACCAATCGTTGTACCGGAGTGAATGATAACATTGTTACCAATTCTTGATTTTTCCAGAATGGTGACATTGGGTTTAATCAGAGTGTTATCTCCAATCCGGACATCTTCTCCTATGTAAACTCCGGGCATAAGATGTACATTATCACCAATTCCTGCATTGTCTCCTATGACAACATTGGAGCGTATCGTACAATTGTCACCAATT
>CAYZCC010000080.1:0-512 GCA_964476805.1 uncultured Desulfobacula sp. | reverse complement strand
AATTTTGACATTTAATCCTATATCTGCGTTTGGATGAATGCCTGGTTTTCTTTTTTTTTGAGGATTAAATATTGAAACAACCTTGAAAAAAGAGATCTTAGGATTCTCAACTTTTAGCAAAACAGTATCTTTAATACTTTTTTTATTGATATCACTAGACTTGGGAATGATTACAACCCCGGCCTCTGTCATTTCAAGTTTGTTTATAAATTTTGCATCCCCTGCAAATGTTATATCAGAAGCATTGGCGTCTTCAAAAGATGAAACACCCTTGATTATAAGGTTTTTATCCCCTAATATCTCAGCATTGATAATTTTTGCAATTTCATTAATTTTCAGTTCCATAAATAAAACTAATTTGTTTTTGAAACCTTTAGATTATACTGTTTGATAATTTTATCCGTGATGTCTAAACTATCTTGACAAAAAATGACACCGGCTGTCTTTTTTTCAACAATGATTTGATAACCATCTTTCTCCCCGATTTCATTTGCAATGACAAAGACCTCTTT
>CAYZCC010000079.1:5744-9492 GCA_964476805.1 uncultured Desulfobacula sp. | reverse complement strand
CAACAAATTCTGATTTTATGAAATATTTTAAGGGAATAAAATGATAGATGCGATGTGAGTATTGAGATACGGGATCGCAATACTCACAATCCAGTTATTTTTTCTTTCTCTGATGGCGGGTTTTGGCAAGGAGTTTTCTATGTTTATGCTTTCTCATTTTTTTTTTCCTCTTTTTCATTACACTACTCAAAAAAATCACCTCCTCATGTGAAACTTAATATTTTTTTATTATAATTAGGTAATCAAAAACTAGGTAATCAAAAACTAGTTAATCTAAGTACTATAGCATGATATTTTATTTAATGTCCAATTTTTTATTTTAATTTTGTTTACAAAGATATAATGAATAGCGTACGTCATTTTAACACTCAAGAGCTTTTAAAAGTTGATGAGGCTGTAAAGCTTTCAGAAGATCTGGTCAACAACTATTTTAAAATGTCGTCCTCCCAGTGGCTGAAAAACAGATATGATATTAAGACGGCAAAAGATCTTAAAGGTCATGAAAATGTTAAAGGGCCTTTTGCCCAGGTGATTAAATATGAAGGGCGTAAAAAAGATGCTGCTCTTGGCTCTGCAACATTCAGTTTTTATAAGGTATGCCTACAGGACAGTGCGATCCTTTCAGCAGTTTCAAAAACCCATAATCTGCTTCTGGAGCCTTTTCTATTATATATTTTGACCCATGAACTTGTACATGTCGTCAGATTTTTGAAATTTAAACAGAGATATGAGAATAAAAATGAGTCTGATGTCACACGGGATGAAGAACGCCGGATTCACTTTTTGACTCATAAAATTTTAAAACCTGTACCTGTATTAAAACTAAAACAAGTGTTTGAATTTTATAAAGATTGGCTTATTTTAAAGTAATTATGCAAAGTAATTATGCCCATCTGTAAAAAATTAGAAGAAAATTTCTTGACAAGGGTGAAAGACTTATTATTTTGTTTTTGATTTTCAAGAAGACTGAGATTTTGAGAAGATGAAAGTTAAGACGGAGGAGTATGAAAAATGCCAGTTTATGAATATCAGTGTACAGATTGCGGAAAGATAGAGGAAGCATTTCAAAAGATTTCAGATTCACCGCTTACAACCTGCTTCCTTTGTAAAGGGGGATTAAAAAAAATTATTTCACAAAGTACATTTCATCTCAAAGGATCAGGATGGTATGTAACAGATTATGGCGGAGAAAAGAACCAAAACAGTGAAAACAGCAGTAAAAAAGATGATATCAAATCAAAAGAGCTAAAAACAACTTCAAAAAAGACAACAGAATCCAAAGATTGAAGTTAAAATAAACTTAATTGACCAAAAATTGTTTAAAGGAGAGAAAAACATGAACTTGAGACCACTTAGTGACAGAATTCTGGTTGAACGTATTCAAGAGGATGAAAAGACCAAAGGCGGTATTATTATCCCTGATACAGCAAAAGAAAAACCAGCAGAAGGTAAAATTGTTGCCACAGGTAACGGCCGCATGGGCGAAGATGGGAAACTGCTTCCAATGGATGTAAAAGTGGGTGACCGCGTACTTTTCAGCAAATATGGCGGAACGGACGTAAAAATTGATGGTACTGATTATCTTATCATGCGACAGGATGATATTCTTGGAGTTATTGAATAGGGTTAATTAAATAGTTGGAGTTATTGAATAGGGTTAATTAAATAGATTGAATAATTTTAAAGATATAAACGGAGATTATTAAAGATGGCAAAAGAAATTAAATATGATGCAAAAGCACGTGAAGCAATGCTTAACGGTGTTAAAACTCTTGCTGATGCAGTAGTGGTTACACTTGGACCAAAAGGAAGAAACGTCGTTATTGAAAAATCATGGGGTTCCCCTAATGTTACCAAAGATGGTGTAACTGTTGCTAAAGAGATCGATCTTGAAAATAAATTTGAGAACATGGGTGCCCAGATGGTAAAAGAAGTTTCAAGTAAAACTTCTGATATGGCTGGAGACGGCACAACAACTGCAACAGTTCTTGCAAGGGCAATCTATGAAAATGGCCAGAAACTTGTTGTTGCAGGAAATAACCCCATGGGTGTAAAAAGAGGGATTGACAAAGCAGTTAATGCAATTGTTGAATACCTCGAAGATATTGCAAAACCAACCAAAGATCAGAACGAAATCGCCCAGGTTGGAACCATCTCTGCCAACAATGATGAAACCATTGGTAATATCATTGCAGAAGCCATGGATAAAGTAGGCAAAGAGGGTGTTATTACGGTTGAAGAGGCAAAAGCCATGGATACTACGCTTGACGTTGTTGAAGGTATGCAGTTTGACCGTGGATACCTCTCACCATATTTTGTAACTGATTCTGAAAAAATGGTTGCTGCCCTTGATATGCCATTTGTTTTGATATGTGATAAAAAGATCTCTTCCATGAAAGATCTTCTTCCAATACTTGAAGAGATTAATAAAACAGGTAAACCCCTTGTTATTATTGCTGAAGATATCGAAGGCGAAGCCCTTGCAACACTTGTTGTCAATAAACTGCGCGGGACTCTTAATATTGCTGCTGTTAAAGCACCAGGATTTGGTGACAGAAGAAAAGCCATGCTTGAAGATATTGCGGTATTGACTGGTGGACAGGTTGTTTCAGAAGATGTTGGAATCAAACTTGAAAATGTAGCGGTCCAGGATCTTGGCCAGGCAAAATCCATTACAATTGATAAAGATAATACCACAATTGTTGATGGCGCAGGTGCAAGAGAAGCACTTGAAGCAAGAGTTAAAATGATTCGTGCTCAGTCTGAAGAAACCTCTTCTGACTATGACAGAGAAAAACTTCAGGAGAGACTTGCAAAACTTGTTGGCGGAGTTGCTGTAATAAATGTGGGTGCTGCCACTGAGACTGAAATGAAAGAGAAGAAAGCAAGAGTAGAGGATGCTCTTAATGCAACCCGTGCAGCCGTTGAAGAGGGTATTGTTGCAGGTGGCGGCGTTGCGCTTGTGAGAAGCATTTCAGCTCTTGACAGCCTTACGCTTGAAGCAGAGGAGCAGTTGGGTGTGGATGTTGTCGCAAGAGCCATTGAAGAACCTCTCAGAAAAATTGCTGACAATGCAGGTGTTGAAGGTGCTGTTGTAATTAAAAAAGTACAAGAGGGCAAAGATGCTTTTGGTTTCAATGCCAGAACCAATACGTATGAAGACCTTATTGAAGCAGGCGTTATTGATCCTAAAAAAGTGGTTCGTTTTGCCCTTCAGAATGCAGCAAGTGTTGCATCTGTAATGCTGACTACAGAAGCTATGATTGCTGATAAACCGGAAGAAGGTGCCGGCGGCGGAATGCCAGGCGCAGGCGGTGGAATGCCCGGCGGCGGAATGGGCGGAGGAATGCCCGGAATGATGTAATGTCTGATTAAACATTAATATTATATCATCGACAGCCTGTCGAATGAAAACCCCTGTAGGCAAAGCGCATACAGGGGTTTTGTTTTTTTAACACTTGACACAGGATATCTGTTAATATACTTAATTTGATTGAATTTTATTGATAATTTTAAGATAGTTGAAAGATAAATTTGTAAGAGAGGCGATATGACCACGGAGAGTATTGGATTGTTTTATATGTTGAGCGGTGCCGGACCTGTTGTTAAAGCTGTGATGCTACTGCTTTTGTTTTTTTCCATAACATCCTGGGCAATAATATTTATCAAGTTCAGGTATATTAGAAAGGCATTTAAAGAGTCTGCTGACTTTATAGATATATTCTGGCAGTGCAGGAACCTTGGCGAT
>CAYZCC010000079.1:3830-5734 GCA_964476805.1 uncultured Desulfobacula sp. | reverse complement strand
CGATGCATTTTCAAAAGCCAAGGCATTAAGATCCAGCCCCATTGCAAGAATCTTTATTTTAGCATACATGGAGATGGCAAGATCTGATGGCCGGGATAAAAAAAAATCAGGACAAAAGCGAACTGAAAAATCTTACTTTCAATCCATAGGAAGCATAAAACGGACAATCAATCGTTCCATTAATGTTGAAATAAGACAGCTCTCTCAATTGGTGCCTTTTCTTGCCACAGCAGGTAATACAGCACCTTTTATAGGACTGTTTGGAACTGTCTGGGGAATCATGAATACTTTTCATGGAATCGGGATAAGCGGATCTGCAAGCCTTGCTGTTGTAGCCCCTGGTATCTCAGAAGCATTGATTGCAACAGCTGCAGGGCTTGCAGTAGCTATTCCTTCAGTTATTGCCTATAACTATTTTACTGACAAAATACGGGTTTTTGATTCTGAACTCCAGAGTTTTTCTTCAGATCTTATCAATATAATGGAACGTGATATCCAACATCAGAAGGAGGTATAATGCAGTTTGGTTCTAAAAGTGATCAACTCATGTCTGATATTAATGTGACACCTTTTGTAGATGTCATGCTCGTTCTGCTGATTATTTTCATGGTGACAGCACCGATGATGGTTCAGGGTGTTGATGTTGATTTGCCAAAGGCCACTTCAAAAGCTCTGAAGGGAAGTGAAGAGCGTTTAATTATTTCTGTGAATGAAGAATCTAGGGTGTTTATCAATGACCAGGTTGTGAGTGTTGAATTTTTAACTGAAAAACTCAGTGCAATCATGGAAAACTTTGATAAAAACAATGTTTATCTCAGGGCAGATAAAAAGGTGTCCTATGGAATTGTTGTCAATGTGATTTCAAAGATTAAAAAAGCGGGTGTTGACAGCCTGGGGATGATTACGCTTCCTGATACTCAAGATGAACCTTGATCTGTAAAGAATTATTCAAAGGTCTTACGGATATGAGTTCTCAAAATCAAAATCTTCAAAACCAGACAGTATCTTTTCTAAATCCTGTGGACCAAAGCAGGAAACTTGGAATTATTTTTTTTTCTGTTTCAATCCTGCTGCATTGTCTCTTTTTTTTCGGTGTGATGTTTTTTCAAAATTTTAAACTTTCCAAGCCCATGCCGCCTGTTATTCAGATTGATCTGGTCTCTTTTGTGCCAGAACCTTTTTTGAAAGATTCATCAGAGAATTCAGCCAAACCGCAGAAAGATGAAATTCCAATTGAAAAATCTGCAAAAAAGAAAGTTGTTAAAAAAAAGAGCCGGGGAATCCCTACCATCAAAGCAGATATCAGTTTAAAAACAAAACCTAAGAATTAAAAAGAGTTAATGGCACTAAAAGAGAAGAAAAAAGAGAAGAAACCTGTCAAAAAAAATCAACCCCAAAAAGAGGTCAATACAGATCAAGTTCTAAAAGATGCCCGGGAGCAATTGGAAAAACAGGTTGAAGAGCAAAATCAGAACAGGCTTGCCCAGGCTTTGAGCCGTATTCAGAAAAAAGTAGAGGATCAGGGGAAAAATCAGAATTCCGGCAAAGGTTATGATAAAAAGGGATATAAACCCATTGATTTATATAAGATGATTCTTGGTTCAGCCATTGAGCAGAACTGGGTGTTTAATGATGTCCTTGCCAGGATGGATAAGGACCTTGAAGTGAAAATTTTAATCAAGATATTAGAAAGCGGGGTCATCCGGGATATTATTTATGAAACCAGATCAGGAAATCGTTATCTTGATGACTCAGCAAAAAAAGCCATAAAAAAAGCAAACCCGCTGCCTCGGTTACCTGCAGGTATGCGTGCCTATGATGTTGTTGTGATTTTTACACCCAAAGGGTTGAAATAAAAAATGGTTTCTTTTACTTCAAAGCAACTGGAAAGATACCTAGCAAAG
>CAYZCC010000079.1:0-3820 GCA_964476805.1 uncultured Desulfobacula sp. | reverse complement strand
ACCATATGTTTAATAAAACTGTTTTATCTGCACGCTATTGTCTATTAAGTTTTTGTTTGGTTGTTGTCTTTTTGATACCTGCATATGCCACGGATTATGATTATATTAACATCAGTAATCCCTTTTTAAAGAAAACACCTGTTGCTGTCACCCAGTTTAAAGCTTTTAATAATACCGGCTCTGAGGTGCAGATCGGTAGGACAGCAAAAGAAATTTTAATAGAGGCACTTGATTTTACAGGTTATCTTAAAACCATGAATCCTTCTGCCTTCCTTTCTAATCCTGCCCAGTCCGGTATCCAGCTCGGACAGATTAATTTTCAGAACTGGACAGGGATAGGTGCAGAACTGTTGATTACAGGTGGAGTTGTTGAAACCCAGGGTAAAGTGAAGTTAAAGTTAAGACTTTTTGATACATTTAAAACAAAGCTGCTGGTGGGTAAGGTATATACCGGCCCCCGATCTCAAATAAGGAAAATGATACATCTGTTTTGCAGTGAAATATCCTATAAACTTACAGGGAAATGGGGGATATTCAACAGCCAGATAACTTTCATTTCAACTGTTAAAGGAAACAAGGAGGTATTTGTCTGTGATTTTGACGGTCACAGCATAAAACAGATAACGTCCCACAAAAGTATCTGTCTCTCCCCAACTTTGTCATTTGATAAGAAGTGGCTGGCCTATGTAACCTATGCAAGGGGAAAACCCCAGATATTCATAAAAAATATTCAAGAAAAAAGAGGGGCAATTGTCGATTATGATGGTATGAATATCTCGCCGGCATGGATGCCGGGCCATTTAAAGCTTGCCGCCGCATTGAGTGTTTCAGGGGATCAGGAAATTTATCTGTTGACCCTGAAGGGAAAAATTATTAAAAGAGTAACAAATAGTTTGGGAATTGATGTCTCTCCAAGATTTTCACCCGATGGTAAAAAAATAGTTTTTACCTCAAAAAGGGGAGGAACTCCCCAGATATATGTAAAGGATATTAAATCTAAAAGGGTACAGAGATTGACTTTTAAAGGTTTAAATAATACATCTGCTGCCTGGTCACCCGATGGTAAAAAAATTGCTTATGTGGGGATAGAAAAAACCAATATTAATATTTTTGTAATGGATATTGATTCAAAAATGCCGGTACAGCTGACCATGAACTCCGGAGATAACGAGGATCCTTCCTGGTCGCCAGATGGAAGCATGCTGGTTTTTACATCAAACCGCAATAAAGGTGTCCCAGGGATCTTTGTCATGAATGCATCGGGCTCAGATCAAAGACAGCTTTTGAAAATAAAAGGCAGACAGAGCCAGCCAGACTGGTCATTGTCAAACAGTAAACAAAATTAAGTTTAAGTCGTTAATTGTTTTTATTAGATTAGGAGGTAATTAAAATGAACAAGCGAGTGTGGATGAATCTTGTAATGGCAGTTCTTGTGGCAGGTCTTTTTTTGACTGTATCATGTGCTAAAAAATCGATTGTATCCGATGCAACCCAAATAGAGGCGCAGGAAAAGGCTCAGGCAGAGGCTGAAGCTCAAGCTAAAGCAGAAGCTAAAGCTAAAGCAGAAGCAGAACGTATTGCCCAGCAGAATCTTGAAGAGCAGATGGCCAAGGAAAAAGCACTGAAAGAAGCGAAAATAGCAGCTGCAAAGAAACGTTTTGAAAACCAGGATATCCATTTTGAGTATGACAGCTCCAAGTTAAGTTCCATGGCAAAGATGTTATTAAACGAGAAAGCGGGCTGGTTAAAAGAGAATTATTCATCATCGATTACTATTGAGGGTCACTGTGATAAACGCGGGACAACTGAATACAACCTCGCACTTGGTGAACGCCGTGCCAATGCCGCAAAAGCGTATTTGATCAACCTAGGTGTTTCTGCCGCCCGAATAGAGACTATTAGCTATGGAGAAGAACGACCTCTGGATTCAGGTCAGACAGAAGAAGCTTTCAGAATAAACAGGCGTGCACATTTTGTAATTAAATAGAGTTTGCTGCCTTTGATTTTTTTGGAGCCCGGCTATGAGAATAAAACATTTTTTTTGCATGATGGCAGTTCTGTCTGTTATTAGCAGCTGTGTAGGATCCCAGAATTTTACAGCCCTTGAAAACAGGGTGACGGCTATGGAGGTGGAAAACAACAGGCAACTTTCCAGGCAAAAACAGGAATCAAATGAAATCGTGCTGAGATTCCAACAGGATTTTGCAGATCTGGAAAAGAGGGTGGGTCAAAGTCGTAATTTAAGCCAGGAAGAATTTGCGGAACTACAGTATAATATTCAAACATTTAAAGAAAATTTTCAACACCTTGAGGGTTTGATACAAGAGATAAACTTTAAATTTGAAAAATATGGCAGGGAAGATAAAGAGGGGTTGCAAAAGCAGCTCGATCAACTGGATCATGCGATTTCAAAAAATTATGAAAAGGTTATCAGGCTTGAAAAATATATGGGTTTTGAACCGACAATTGCAAAAGACTCCACTGAAACACCAGAGACCAAGGAAGCTCCCGGTAAACAGACTGAAAAAGAGTTATATGATTTTGCAAAAAGACTGTTTGATGATGGTGAGAAGGAGACTGCCCGTATTCAGTTTGAAAATTTCATAAACAAATATCCAGAATCTGTAAATGCAGACAATGCAAGATTCTGGATTGCTGATTCCTATTTTTCTGAAAAATGGTTTGAAAAAGCTATTCTGGAATATCAGAAAGTGCTGGAAAAATACCCGGAAAGCAATAAAACAGCTGCAGCACTATTGAAACAGGGATATGCCTTTGCTGAACTGGGGGAAAAAGCAAATGCAAGATTAATTCTCAAGGAGCTTTTAAAAAAACATCCTGGCTCAAATGAAGCCAAGTATGCTCAAAAAAAGTTAAAAACTTTAGAGTGATATATTAATTTTTATGGTAAAAGTGGTAGGCATTGACCCGGGACTTGCCGGTACGGGTATAGGTGTCATTGAAGGCAGTGCTCAGAAAATTTGTGGATACTCTTTCGGGAGTATTGCGACCCGGGCAGATGATTCTGTAAGTTCCAGACTGAATGTTATCTACTCCAAAGTCCTGGATTTTCTTTGTGAACAAAAACCTGACCATGTTGTGTTAGAAGATATCTACTCCCTTGAAGAATATCCTGGATCAGGTATTATGCTGGGTAAGGTTTCAGGAGCAATTCTTGTGGCTTCTTATCAGGCTGGACTGAGTGTGGAGGAGATTCCAGTCAGAAAGGTTAAGAAAATTATTTCTGGAAACGGGAGTGCAGATAAATATCAGGTGGAGAGATCTGTTAGAAATATATTATATCATACTGAACCCATAAGGCCTTTCCATGCATCTGATGCTCTCGGCCTTGCTTTGACCGGATATTACAAGTATAAAAAAATATGATTGGATATCTTGAGGGGAAAATTCTACATTTTGATTCAGACAGTATTCTGCTGCTTGCAGGGAGTATCGGCTATGAGATACTGTTAAATCCGCAAGTGGTAGAAGAGTTGAAATCAAAGGATTTGAACGATAAAAGTGACAATGTTGTTTCACTCTATATATATCATCACCAGACCGAAAGACAGCCTGCTCCAGTTCTCATTGGTTTTAAAACCCGTGAAGATAAAAAATTTTTCCAGACTTTTATTACTGTGGATGCAATCGGCCCGATGAAAGCCATAAAAACCCTTAGCCAACCTGTCGGGAAAATAGCAGATGCAATTGAAAAAAAAGATATTTCACTTTTAACAACGCTCAGTGGAATTGGTAAAAGAACAGCAGAAAAGATTATAGCGACCCTTAATGGAAAAGTGGAAAAATTTATTGCTGTGAA
>CAYZCC010000078.1:8802-9528 GCA_964476805.1 uncultured Desulfobacula sp. | reverse complement strand
TGACACCATTCTAATTTTTTCTTCACCATCTACTACTATTTTTTCAATTAATGAACCCATAACATAAATTCTTTTTTCCTCGACTGGAAAACTAACAATAGTTGAAATATCAACCATTTTTTTTAGATCTTTGGAATTTAATTCAATAAAATTTACATCTTCTATTATTAGCGTTTCTGGAAAATTTTCATAATTAGAAGAAACAAGATGAAAAAGCGTGTCTCCTTTTCCTATTTTAATCCACCTGTTTTCTATTTCATTAACCATAATATTATCTTCCGGATACTCTCTTATTATTTCAAAAAATTTTTTTGAATTAATAGAGATAACCCCCTCTTTTTCCACCTGGGCATCATAACTTCCGAAAAAGACTGTCTCAAGATCATTTGCTGTTATTGAAATCTGTGATCCAACTGCTTTTATAAGAATATCAGAAGTAATCGTTAAACGGGTTGTTTTTCCGGTAATTCCTTGAATTTTTGAAAGGACATTCAAAAGTTGTTTTCTGTTAAATGAAATTTTCATTTCACTTCCTTTTTTTTTATTTAAAAAACATCTTTTAATTTTTATATTAATTTGTCAGAGTTTTCAATTGTTAAAAAAAATAATGGGTTATTTGTTTGATAAAGCAACATTTTTTCTGTTATTTCGATCAGGAGTCAAAAGCATCCCTTTTAGTTTTGGTCTCGACTTAAGTTTCATTGTTTAAACTGTGCAGCGGGATTA
>CAYZCC010000078.1:5540-8792 GCA_964476805.1 uncultured Desulfobacula sp. | reverse complement strand
GGGATTATCTTCTAAAAGCATGGATGGCTTTGAGAATTGATTATTTGTTTTTTTTTAGTTCTCTTTTTTTTAATTTTATTTATATATAATTTAATATAAATAATAATAATAATAAGTGGTGTTTAAATGTTTAAAAATTTGTAATGCTCTAAAATTATAAATGTTATATAAAAAAAAAGTGTTAAAAAAATGTTTGTATTTCTATAAAAGATATCTATTTTTATACAGATTTTTTTTTATGTTTATAACGCTTGAATTTTAAAAATTTTATAAACATAATTTATAATTTGATCCAGTTTTTAATATCTTGAGATCCTTTATAATTCTATTCATTTGATATTCTTTGTTCAATATATTAAAAAAAAAGAGTGTCTATTAATTTTTAAAAATTTTAACCTTGGAAAATGGATAAAAACCTTTTTAAAAAAAAATTGAAAAACTCAGTCAAATTACTCTTTTGGTTTACCCATTACTTCTGAAAACATCTCCTCATTCCACAATCTGGAATCAGCAATATTCTGACGGAATTTGATAAAGTCAATTGTATCCTGGCCTGTTATTTTTTTTGTGTTAAATGCACCAAATCCAAGGAAAGCTTCTCCACTCATATTAGCAGAAAGCCAGTGTCTGTGGGAGTTTTTCATGGTATCCCAGAAGAATTTTTTCTTCTGGCGGATATCTTCAATAGATTTATGAAGGCATGCAGGAAAAAGGTTTGCAAACCGCCATATAACCTTATCAATTTCCTTGTCAACGAGTTCAAAATCCGCATTTGCCTGGTGTTTTTTCAAAAGATATTTCCCCTCTTTTAACTCCTGGCCTGATTTAAATTCTCCATAAACAATTTCACCATCATCAATATACTTATCTGTAACAATCAGAGGATTTCTCACCCATTTGCCATCTATTTTCAGAACCGGAACAACCTTGGAGATCATGCCTTTCATTTTCATTTTATAGGATGACCACATTTCACAGGAGACGCAGTTCCACATGGCTTCTTCCATGGTAAGAAACCAGGGAAGAAAATCTGAAGATCCGCCTGCAGGAGAAGAACCATGTTTGGGTCCTGCCTGTCCGAAAATAGCAAGGTCAGAAGAGATAGCAAGATCACAGGCAAGTCCTATTTCCTGACCACCCGCTACCCTCATGCCGTTCACACGGCATATAACCGGTTTATGGCAGGCAAGAATAGAATCAACCATATGCATGAAAAGTTCCATATACTGGGCATATTCATCACATCTTTTTGAATAGAATTCAGAATACTCTTTTGTGTTTCCGCCCGTACAGAATGCATAGGGGCCGACAGCAGTAAAAACAACAGCCACAACACTTCTGTCAAGGGAAGCATTTTCAAAACCTGCAATAACACCCTTTACCATATCTGTGGTATAAGAGTTGTATTGTCTTGGATTGTTCAAAGTAACCCAGGCCACATACAATCCATCAACAACGTCACCCTTTGGGTCTGTTAACGTTTTTTTTTCAAAAATTACACAGGGTGCATCTTCCATGTTTCCCCAGTGGGGATTTCTGTGCAGAGAGTGATCTTTAATCTCATTATCTCTTGGCATCCAGTCAAGACTCATTTTGTTTCTCCTTATTATTTATATCATTTTAAGAAGTGATGAACCTGTAAAAAGTCCGATTTTGGCAATTTTTTGGTCGTAACATACTGAAATTATATATAGCGACTTTGCCATTTTTAATTTTTTACGAGACCATCAAGAAGTGCCCAAAGCAAAAATCTGAAAATTTCTGGTTGGATACTATCCTATGTATCCGCCGTCTACGCCCAATACCTGAGCGGTAATATAACTTGCATCATCAGAAGCAAAAAAAACAAATGCAGGGGCAACCTCTTCAGGATCTGCAAATCTGCCAAGTTGAATTCTGCCTTCATAAATTTTTCGAAGTTTTTCATCAGACTGCAGCTTGTCAGTCATTTCAGTTTTTGTAATTCCCGGACAGATGGCATTAACATTGATTCCATATCTTCCAAGCTCACGGGAGGCTGATTTTGTAAACCCAATAATACCTGCCTTTGCTGAAGCATAATTGATCTGGCCGATGGTACCGAAGATACCGGCTGTTGAAATCACATTAATAATTTTGCCGTATTTTTTCTCTTTCATATAGCAGCCTGCAGCCTGGGTCGTGTTAAAGGCCGCTTTCAGGTGAATGCCAATAATGGCATCCCAATCTTCCTCTTTCATTTTAAGCAGCATGGAAGGCTTTGAAACGCCGGCATTATTTACAACAATATCAACACGACCCAGTTTTTTTACACACTCATCCACCATATTCTGGGCGCTTTTGTAATCAGCAACATCAGCTGCCACAGCAACACCTTTTCTTCCAAGAGCCTCAATCTGCGCCACTGTATCTTTTGCAGCCGCATCATTGGAGTGGTAGTTGACAAGTACATCTGCCCCCTCTTTTGCATACATCAGGGCAATGGCTCTTCCAATCCCACGGCTTCCACCGGTGACAATGGCTTTTTTTCCTTCTAATTTCATTTTTATTTTCCTCTAAATTTAATTGTCCAACCTAAAAATCGGGCCTAAAAATCGGGTACAAGGACAATTCTCTGATCAGGTGACTTCTCATGGGCTTCATTAAAGCTTTTCTCAATTGTACTCATGGGCCGTGTCTGAACGAACGCTTCAAAATTAATTTTACCGCTTGTAACCATGCTTAATACTGCCGGGTAGTATTCCGGCAGACATCCCCATGTTCCAATGAGTTCAGCATCAAATGCCATGAGTCTTGAAATGGAGTATTCGATCTTCTGGGGGCCAAATCCAACAACAATCATCTTTCCTGTAAAACTCAAGAGAGCCAGTCCAAGCTCCTGCCCTGATTTTGTTCCGGAAACTTCAAATATCTTCCAGCCCGTTGAAGCAAGACCCTTCTCTTTTCTCAGGGTTTTAATCTCTCCTGAGACATCTCTGACACTTTTTCCCATGGAGTTGACAGCAAAATCAGCACCATTCTTAAGCATGGTGTCCAGTCTCTCCTGGTTAATATCAACGGCAACAACATTTTCAGCACCCAGGGTTTTTAAAACCTGAACCATATACTGACCCACACCGCCGACACCGATGACAACCACATTATCTCCCACCTGGACATCAGCACGTTTGGCAGCCTGGAAAGGTGTGGTGGCTGCATCTGCTACAACAGCAAGTTTTTCAAGTAGAATTTTTCCGCGGTTTTTAACTTCGCAGAGATCAATGGCAGGCACGG
>CAYZCC010000078.1:0-5530 GCA_964476805.1 uncultured Desulfobacula sp. | reverse complement strand
CACTGGGATATGACTTGAGAAACCACCATAAATTCCCATGCTGTTGCCCGGCATTTTCTGGGCAAGACATCTGTTGCCTCTTCCGGTTTTGCAAAGATGGCACTGCCTGCAGGGCATAACAGCCGGAATAATAACCTCTTTTCCAATCCAGGCTTTTTCACCATCAACAACGGTTCCGGAAATTTCATGGCCCAGTGTCATAGGGGGGGTATTCACAGTGGGCACTCCCTGGTAAAAGTATCCCAGATCTGTATGGCATATACCGCAGCCAGCAACTTCGACCAGAACTTCTCCGGGTTTAAGCTCTGGCACATCAATTTGTGTTTTTTCCAGTTTTCCAGGCGTCACTTCTCCTGTCTCCCTGTCCTTTTTAAATGGAGAGATCATTTGCCATGTTTGAATTTTGTCAGGAATGTTTCCCATAATTATCTCCTCCTTTTCTATTTTTCAAAGCGCAAGCATTCAAGTTTATCATTGCTTCAGACGGATGCTCTATTCTGAAACAAAATATTTCAAACTTCCATAGAAATTGGTGATTAATCAGACGTCAGGGTCAGGTTGAAATTACAGACACTATCTTAACTTTGCAGCCTTGAGGTATTGATCAAGATTATCAACACCGCCAATGGTGACGATATGAACTCCCTGGCAGAGGGTTTTCAGGTTTTCAATGAGCGCTGAAAATATTTCAATGCTTGCCGTCTGCTTGTCATCTGCGTTTGCAAGTTTTTGAATCACCCACTCAGGCACAAGTCCTGGCTTAAAATGGCGGTTTAAAAATTTGCCCATGCCTGCTGATCTCAAGATGATGACCTCGGCAATCACAGGGACTTTAAAAGGTTCTGCCTGCTCCATGAATCCGGTCAATGGTTCCACATCAAATACAGGTGTGGTTAAAAAATACCCAACACCCATATTCATCATATCTTCCATCTCCTCCAACCCTTTTGGGGTCATCGTTTTTCCCAGGGGTATTTCAACGCCGCAGCCCAGGATAAATTTAATTTTTTTATCAAGTTCTACCCCTTCAACGGTCACCCCTTTTTTTAAGTGATCCATAACCGATGCCAGTTTTCCTGAATCCACATGGAAAAACATGGATTCCTGAAGCGTATCACCGGTAATTTTGTAATCTTCCGTAAAGACCAGAAGGTTTTCAACCCCTGTGTCATGGGCAAGAAGAAGATCTTTCTGTATTTTAAACCTGTTTTTATCCCTTAAGGTGGTCTGGTAAATGGCATGAAGGTTGTTTTTTTTTAAAAGGCCACAGGTTCTAATCGTGTCACCCACAATACCTTCAAGTGCCATCTGAGATACAGACATCCCATCACGCGTGCCATTTGTCCTGCCAAGGCTTTCAACAAGCCTGTCAGACTCCTCATCGCCGAGGGGAACCTGCACTTCAGAAGTAACAATAAATTTTTTTTGCGCTAAAGATTCCCTTAAGGTCATTTTCCGCCTTCTTCTTTTAATCCGAGCAGTTTGGCGACTTCATTTTTCAGTTTTGCCAGAGTGAGTGGTTTTGAAAAACAGATATCTGCGCCATACTCTTTCATCTTTGCAAACTTTTCATCATCAAGATATGCAGATAAAACAATAATTTTAGTATGTTTTGTTTTCTCCTCGGTTTTGATTTTTTTACACACTTCATATCCTTTGATATCCGGCATCATAATATCAAGAATCAAAAGGTCAGGATTAAAATGGTTGACCTGGAGTCCTGCCTCAAAACCATCTGAGGCTGAAATAACATCATAGTTGAATTCATCCTCTTCCAGAGCCTGTACAATGGATTCGACAATGATCAGATCGTCATCCACAACAAGAATTCTTTTTCTTGTCTTCTCCTTTTTTTTATCTGGAATAGGAATTCCCTGGCTGTGCATAAATGTTTCAAGGTTGGATTTTTTTATTCTGCGGTGTCCCCCAACGGTACTGTGGGTTTCTATATGACCTGCTTCCATCCACTCTATAATGGTTTTTGACGAAACATTACAATATTTGCTTGCCGTGAACACAGTGAGTGTGTCTTCCATAACACCTCCTAATCAGGGGTAATCAATTTCCCGAAATTATTTTAATAAGACGCCTTTGTCAAGCGGAAATAATTATCATCATAACAGGGGAAGGGTGATTGTAAATTCTGTCCACTCTCCCTCTTTAGAGTCAACAACAATCTCTCCTCCATGATCTTTGATAAAACCATAACAGACACTCAGTCCCAGCCCAGCCCCCTGAACACGGTCTGTTTTGGTTGTGAAAAACGAATCAAATATTTTTTCAATATGCCCGGGTTTAATACCTGTTCCTGTGTCCCTTATGATAATGGAGAGCATTTTATTCTTCAGTTTTGTAGTGATTTCAAGATCACCGCCTTCGGGCATGGCATGCATTGCATTGGAAAACATATTGATAAACACCTGCCGCAGTTGATCCCGTGATGCATAAAGACTTCCATGGTTTTCCATAAGATCAAGTTTTACTTTAATACTGTTTTCCCGGAAACGTTTTTCATACAAAAGCATTAACTCTTCAATCACCACATGAATATCAATTTTCTGACGCGCTTCCTGGTCTGGTCTTGAAAAGGACAGCATTTTTTTCAGCATATCCGCAAGGCGCTCAACCTCGGACAGAGACATATCCAGAAGTTTTCGTCTTTTATTTTGTGGAGAGATTTCGGTTTTCATCAACTCCAGAGTATTCATTATGCCAAACAGGGGATTGTTTAATTCGTGGGCGATCTGGGAGGTGAGTCGCCCCATGGCAGCCAGCTTTTCAGACTGAAGCAGATGTTGTTTTGCCGTGCTGAGTTCTCTCTCTGTTTGAAGCCTCTCCTTCAGGTCGGAAAATATGGCCACAGAGGCGAGTTCTCTTCCATTGGCATCGTATAAAATACTTGCGGAAAGATTGCCTTCAATCAGCTCCCCATCCTCTTTTTTAAAATTCAGGGGGTAAGAATTAAGCTTGCCTTTGCCGCCGAATTTTTTATCTCTCATCATCTCCATGACTTTGCCGGCCACTTTTTTTGAAAAAATCTGCTGGATACTCATTTTACCGATGACCTGTTCCGATTTAAATCCAAACACTTCCTCTGCAAAATGATTCCATAATTTTATCACTCCCTTCATATCCATTACCATGATGGCATTGGGGGAGGATGCAATGAGCTGATCAAAAAAATCATTGGCTTTTTTTAATTCGTTCTCCTGCTTTTTTCTTCGAGTCTGGTCAACCACAATTCCTTCATAACCCAGGACTTTTCCTCTGATATCGTATCGAACATTACTGGTTAAGAGAATGTGAATAATATGGCCGTCTCTTCTTCTCCACCTCACTTCGTAATCAACGACCTGACCTTTTTTTTCTATTATTTCAGTATATCTGTGTCTGTCTTCCGGTTTCAGGTAAACATCTGTTGCAAGATCAAGGGAGAGAAACTCCTCTTTATCCTGGTAGCCAAGCATTTTAAGTAAAGTTGGATTGACATCAAGAAACCTTCCTCTTTTACTGCTGATAAACACACCGCAGCCAACATGGTTGAAGAGTCTTTGATAACTCTCCTGAGAAGTTTTAAGCTTCTCTTCCTGCAGTACACGGTTAGAAATATCACGATATATGCACAACTTGGATCGGGTATTGTCCGGATTCATTATGGGCAGTTCTGACAGGGCAAATATCTTGTCTACTGATTCAATATAGACTTCACTGTGATGGGTTTCATTTTTGGTAAATAATTCATCAAATATGCAGGTTTCACAGGGTGTATCAGAGTTGTGTAGTATTTTATGGCACTTCTGGCCAACACCTTTTCCAAACATTTTTTTCATGGTTTTATTCATATATTCAATGAGGTAGTCATCATTGATAATATAAATACCATCTTCAAAAATATCGAGGAGTTGAGGGATTCTGTCAGGCATGGTCAGTTCTCCTTAAAATATAAACACGACGACTATTCGAGAATTAAAAGTCCCACCAGCATATGGTTTTTGTATGTTCCCGGATCAGGATCTGAAATATGCTTTATTTGTGTTTTACGGGATATGGGAGAGGCAGTATTCTCTTCAGAATGATATTTCATATCGAGTATATCTCCTTCATTAAGGAGTTTAAGCACTTCAGAATCTTTTTGAACGAGGATTCCAAAGCCTTTGGACGAAAAATCTCTTAATTTGAATTGATAGAGCATTTTGCCATTGCTGGGAATAAATTCAACACTTTCATTTTTCTGGATTATGTTTTTGGGTTCAATGTGTTCGTTTGTCTTTTCAAGATCCAGTAAGTATTGTTTTATTTCAAGCCCGCCTCCAAAACCGGTCAGACTTCCATCCTTTCCTATGACCCGGTGGCAGGGGATTATGATTGGAATGGGGTTTTTACTGTTTGCCATGCCAACAGCCCTTGCCGCTTTGGGATTTCCCACTCTTTTTGCAATTTCACTATAGGATACCGTTGTTCCATACTCTGTTTTTTCAAGCGCCTGCCACACTTTTTTTTGAAAATCTGTTCCCGAGATCTTAAATTCAAGATCAAATCTTTTCAACTTCCCTTTAAAATAGGCTTCAAATTGATTCAAGGCGGGTAAAAAATGCGTTTCACTATATATATACCCTGGATCCGGTTTCTGCACTTTGCCATTTAAAGGAAAATCAACACTTTCAAGCAGTTTCCTGCCTGTTAATAATAGCTTGCCAAAAGGTGCTTTATAGTAACAATAGTACATGATACCTCCTCATGTTGTTATATTGATTCCCTATCATGTATAGAAATTAGTTTTTTGTCAATTATTGTTGACACAAATTATAATTTTATGATAGCAGCTATGGCATTATGAAAATTATTGAACAAATTGGATGGGTTCTTCTCTGCGGTTTTTTCGCTACCGGAGTGTATGCTTTTTCAGATAATATAGAGCTTGGAGGGGAAAACAGCCGCGGTCCAGTGATGTTTCCCCATGAATTTCATATGGGTGAATTTGACTGTCTGGATTGTCACCACGATATGCAGGAAGGCGAAAATATCCTGGATGAGTATGATCTTGAAGAGGACAACCCTGATATTTTATGTGGCACCTGTCATAATCCAAAAGAAAAAATTGAGAGAATGGAAGCATTTCACTATCAATGCATGGGATGCCATAACAAGTATAAAATGACGAATAACCCTGCCGGCCCATCCATGTGCGGAGAATGTCATCTCCTTAAAAAATAGTAACAGATATGTTTTAAATAAAAATCATGCCCTGGCGGGTATAATAATGAAGCTTGACTGTAGCCAGGATAGATATTCCCCTGGTTTCAAGTTTTAGTTTCTCATAAATGGAGATGGATCAGTGGTAAAAGCAGAGAGAAAACCGATTGAAGAGATCAAAGAAGTAATCAATGGATATCAAAAGGTATGGGTCACCGGTTGTGGAGGATGTGTCTCTATCTGCCTTGCAGGCGGGCAGCGGGAAGTCAATGAGTTAAAAGCCAAATTAAATCTTCTCCTGAAAAAGGAGAACAGCTTGAAGCGGCTTGACGGGTAT
>CAYZCC010000077.1:0-9651 GCA_964476805.1 uncultured Desulfobacula sp. | reverse complement strand
TGGGCGTATATTGATCGCAAACCGGGGTGAAATTGCCGTCAGAATTATTCGTACCTGTAAAGAGATGGGAATGGAAACCATTGCCGTTTTTTCCGATGCAGACAGGGACAGCCTCCATGTGAAATATGCAGATTATTCTGTCCATATTGGGCCTGCGCTGAGTTATAAAAGCTATCTGGATATAGATCATATGATCCGGGCGGCAAAAGAGTTCAAAGCCGATGCTGTCCATCCCGGATACGGTTTTTTATCTGAAAATGCCGATTTTGCCAGGGTCTGCGAAAAGAGTGGTATCACTTTTATCGGGCCGCCTGCCAAAGCCATTGAAAAAGCCGGCAACAAATCAGCAGCCAGACAGTTGTTGATGGCGCTCGGAATCCCGGTGATTCCGGGAAGTGATGATGTGATCCCTTCTGCTGACAGGGCATGTGAAACAGCGGACAAGGTTGGATTTCCTGTAATTTTAAAAGCGTCGGGCGGCGGCGGCGGCAGGGGCATGCGAATTGCCAGGAATCAGGAAGAACTTGTCGAAGCCTTCTCCATGGCTTCTGGCGAGGCAGCGGCAAGTTTTGGCAATCCTGACATCTATCTTGAAAAATATATTGAAAATCCCCGTCACATAGAAATCCAGCTTCTCGGTGACAGGGAAGGTCATTTTGTACATCTGCTGGAGCGCGAATGCAGTATCCAGATGAGATATCAAAAACTCATTGAAGAAGCGCCCTCATCATTTGTAGATGAGGAACTTCGGAAAATCCTGGGTGAAACAGCAATTAAAATAGCCAGGGAGATCGGCTACTTCAATGCCGGCACAATGGAGTTCCTGGTGGATAAAGATAAAAATTATTATTTCATGGAAGTGAATGCCAGAATCCAGGTTGAACATCCTGTTACAGAATTGATTACAGGTATTGATATTGTCAAACAGCAGATTCTGATTGCAGCCGGCCAGCGTCTTAAAATCAGGCAGGAAGAGATGGTGCCCAGTGGCTGGTCCATGGAGTGCAGGATCAATGCTTTGGATCCTGATGACCGTTTTATGCCTTCGCCCGGTACAATTGAGTCCGTTATTTTTCCAGGGGGTCCCGGGGTCCGGGTGGATACCCATATCCATGATAAATACAGGGTCGGCCCCTTTTATGATTCTCTTATTGCAAAGCTTGTTGTATGGGCAGAGGATCGGCCTTCTGCCATCAAACGCATGGAAAGGGCTTTGGATGAATTTGAAATCAAAGGGATTCAGACCACCCTTCCGTTTTTTAAAAAGATATTCAAAAACCAGGCGTTTCAAACAGGTGATATTGACACCCATTTTTTAGAACAAAAGAACCTGATATAACCCGGAGATAGTGTTCAGAAAGTGATCTTGTTGCGATGGACTCTTTGTTCTGACCTTGCAGCCGGATACATAAAAACCAGTTCCATTTTCAGTACTTTTTTCAGTACTTTTGGTCAGGTGGCCAGGGATTAAATTCAGTGAAAGAGCCATCTGAAGATTCGAAGGGGTAATCCTGTGATCAGGTTATATTTCCTGGATGTTTTCCGATGCTTAGATGATCTCAACTCCGGTTTCTCCGCAAGAACAAGCCTTGCCGCCATTTCAGCCGAATTTGCTGTCAATTCAGCACAGTGACGAAAATGGGCCTTTTTATCGTGTACGATATTTTTGGACAGGGATCGGCAACAGGTGGCGCCGTTAACCCGCTTGAAATTATCATGCAGCATCCGGCTCTGCTTTCTCATCTTTTTTCGGCAGGCGTATGCGTTCTCTGACCCTGTAAAAAGTCCAGAAGCAAGGACAGCACCACTCAGTGCCCCACACAGGCATCCGCTGTCACCCATGCCGATACAGAAAGGAGCGGCCATGGAAATCGCCTGTTTTTCTGTCAGGCCGCCTCCCAGGGCACTATTCATGCTTATCAGTACCGCTTCCGCACAAAGATATTGTTTGCTCTCATAGAGAATTCTGGCATGGTTTTTAATTTCCTGCACTATATTTTCCAGGGGGGTATCCTCTGTCTGATTGAATACCGGTGATAATATTTTTAACTCCCGATCATTCCGTTTTTCCATACCACCCCCCAAAAAATTTTATTCTTCTTTTTAAAAACCAGATCCAGATGTAACCTTTTTTTTATATTTCTGCCAGCCAATAACAACCACTGCCCCTGCTGCTTTCTCCATCCGCGTGATCACAATCCGGCAGGGCGGTTATTTGGATTTTTCTACCGGGTAGTCTGCACCCTTCCATGCAAAAATGCCGCCGGGGTGACGGTACACATTTTTATATCCCAGTCTGACTGCCCATGCAGCGCCATTGTGACTTCTCGTGCATTTCACAAAACCGCAGTAAATAACGATGGTTTTGTTCTTGTCATTGCCAAGGAGCGCTTTAAAATCATCCATGGATTTCCCGCCGGTTTCGCTGCTGTCCCATTTGACCATGTTGGGTATCGGAAACAGAAACTGGACCGCGCCTGGAATATGATTTTTCTTATAACTCGCTTCATATGGCATGGTATCAATGATCACCAGATCCTTTTCCGAGTCGATCCATTTTTTCAATTCATCTGTTGCAACGATACCATAACCGCCCCTTTCTATCTCTCCATAGAGCTTCACCGCAGCCTTTTCAACTTCAACTTCCTTTTCAAATTTATTTTTTCCAAAAGCAACCCCCTGTGAAACAGCAGAAATCATGATTGATACAATGACGACCAATCCAAGTAGCCCTCTTTTAGTGTTCATATCACCTCTCCTTTTTAAAAAAATCCTAACGACTGAATTATTCATCATAAATCCCAGTGATCCATTTTCCACAGGGATTCCCGCCCATTGGGGAAAAATTCTAAATCATAATAATCTATATTGCAAATAGGAAATTTCTATACCCGGCAGACATATCCTGATATCAAGGCAACCCTTCAGATATCAAGCTCAAAAAACATAGCCGACCGGATTACACAGGAAAAATTGGATCTGGGTGTCGTGGGTGCCCGATGGAATGAACCCGGTCTGCTATGGAAAAAACTCTACACGGACCGCCTGGTTTTGATTGTACCGCTGTAAAAGAAGCGGTTAAATCAGGATGCGGTATATCGGTCCTGTCGCAAAGAGCGGTTCGGGATGCGGTTGAATGCAGGAGACTGAAAGCAGTTCCAATCAAGGACCTAACACTGGAACGGCCATTTTACCTGGTCCAGCGCAAAAATTATGAACGGCTCCCCATTGTCAAAGTATTCCAAGATTACCTGCTCAGAAAAGCGGCTGAAAAAAAGTATGGTAAAGTGATCCTGAATTATTTTTGCATTTTTTTTTAAAATAATATAGGAATAGCAGCATGAGAGTTGATGGAAGAGATATGAGGCCCATCTGGGTTGAAAAAAAGACCCGGAAAGTTCAGGTGATCGACCAGAGATTTCTGCCGCATCAACTGGTTATAAAAGATTTAAAAACGGTTGATGAGACTATTCATGCCATTAAAGAGATGGTGGTCAGAGGTGCCCCTTTAATCGGTGCAACCGGCGCACTTGGCGTGTATATTGCTCTGGTGCAGGAAAACAGTCAGAAAACGGATAAAGAGGCTCTTGTGGCGGAGTGCCGCCGCCTTGGAAATGCAAGACCCACCGCAATGAATCTTGTCTGGGGTGTTGACAGGGTCTTGTCTGAAGTATTAAAGCATGAAAATTATGAAGACCGGGTTCAGGCGGCCCTTGATGAAGCGCTCAAAATCATTGAAGAAGAGGCTTTTAACTGCAGAAAAATAGGCGAATACGGCCTTCCGATTATAGAGAAGATAAGTAAGGGGAAAAATGGGAAGCCGGTCAATATCTTAACACACTGCAATGCAGGATGGCTTGCCTGCATTGAATATGGTACGGCAACAGCACCTGTCTATACCGCTTTTGACAACAAGGTGGACGTCCATGTATGGGTGGATGAGACAAGACCCCTGAATCAGGGGTCACGCCTGACGGCCTGGGAACTTGGCAAACATGGTGTGAATCATACCATTATTACAGATAATGCAGGAGGCCATATCATGCAGCACGGCATGGTGGACATTGTCATTGTGGGAACAGACAGGACCACGAGAGCCGGAGATGTGGCCAATAAAATCGGAACCTATTTAAAAGCGCTTGCAGCAAAAGATAACAATATCCCATTTTATGTTGCCCTGCCTTCAAGCACATTTGACTGGAGTATTACCAATGGTATTGCCGATATCCCCATAGAAACGCGTGATCCAGATGAAATCAGATATGTATACGGTCTTTCAAATGGAGAGAGTACAGGTGTGCTGGTACCCCCGGAAGCAAGTCCTGCAGCAAATCATGCCTTTGATGTGACACCGGCAAGGCTTGTCACAGGTTTTATTACAGAACGGGGTGTCTGCAAAGAGACAGAAGCGGATATCCTATCCCTGTTTCCAGAGAAAAAATAGCGTCTGGTTTTCAATATGTTGCAGACGCTTTTGAGGGTCTCGTAAAAAGTCAAATAAGAAGGATCATCCTGAAAAATAAAGGGAAGGGAAAAAACAAGTGAACGCCTTAATAATCGCAGCGCACGGCAGTCGAAATAAAAAATCGAACCGGGAAGTGGACTCTTTAACGCAGCGTGTGTCTGACAAAATCAAAAAAAATTTTACAATCATTGACCATGCATTCCTGCAGTTTGCCAAACCCCTTTTAGAAAACAAACTGGATGAGATTGTGAAAAAGGGAGTAAAAAGTGTTGTTATCTTTCCTCTCTTTATCGGCAGCGGCAACCATATCCTTGTGGATATTCCTGAAGTGGTGCAAAAATGCCAGATAAAATATGAGCCGGTCGAATTTAAAATCACAAGACATCTGGGTAAAATTCAAACCATTGAGGATGTTATTGTGAATGAAGTCATAAAATAGAGGGGACTCTCTATGCTTACAGAGTTGGAAAAAAAAATTGTCCGCCTGCTGCAGACCGATATACCGGTTGTGAAACAGCCGTTTCTTGAAATGGCAGACCAGATCGGCATCACAGAAGATGAGTTTATCAGTGTATTAAAAAGCCTTGATAAAAGGGGCATGATCAGACGATTTGGTGTGACTTTAAAGCATCAGAAATCTGGATTCAAGGCAAATGCCATGGTGGCCTGGAAAGTGGATGAAGATCAGGTTGAAAAAGTGGGGAATGTCATGACACACTTTCATGAAATCACCCATTGCTACCGGCGCAATCCGGCGCCAGGCTGGAAATACAACCTTTATACCATGGTGCATGCAGCCAGTGAAGATGAGTGTTATGCACTTGTAAAAAAGATTGCCAGAGCGGTGGGTCAGGATGATTATGAGCTGCTGTTCAGCCGGCAGGAGCTTAAAAAAACATCCATGAAATATTTTGAAGATTGAAAATACGCCTCATATTCTTTGTATCAACCCATGGATACACGACTTTGCCGCCTTTGATTTCTGGGCAAAACCCCTCGGGCTTTTATCCATTGCCGCCTGTCTTCGTAAAAGCGGCATTAAAATAAGCTATATTGACTGTCTTGACCGGTTCCATCCGCAGATGTGGGATCAGGCGGTGAAACATTCAAGGTTTGATCTGTCTGAACACCCTTTTTTTACAAACAATACGCTATTTCCATGTGTAAAATCAGATAGTGATGTAAAACGAATTGCCAGGTTAAAAATTTCATGAATATGTTTAAAGCCTGTTTTGTCAAATAAGTTTTGAAAAAGCACTGCAAAGCATGAGAGCAGATGATATCAGGGGCAGAGCGACAATGAAAGATGATAAAATCCTTGCAAAGCAGAGAGCAGATGTGGTAAATATGGCCTGCTTTAAAGAAATGAGAAGTGAATTAAATAATAACATATAAATGGGGGTATTGGATGAGTCTTCAATTGTGCTATATAATAGTTGGGATACTGATTTTATTTGCAGTTCTTGACCTGATAGTGGGAGTCTCTAATGATGCGGTTAATTTTCTGAATTCCTCAATCGGTTCAAGGGCAGCCCCTTTCTTTACTATCATGATTATTGCAAGCCTTGGTATACTGGCGGGTGTTACTTTTTCAGGGGGGATGATGGAAGTGGCAAGAAAGGGAATATTCCACCCCCAGTTTTTTAACATGCCTGAGCTTTTAACAATATTTCTTGCGGTCATGATCACCGATATTTTCCTGCTTGATCTTTTTAATACCCATGGTCTGCCCACATCGACAACTGTATCAATTGTTTTTGAAATTCTTGGCGCAGCAGTTGCGGTATCCCTCATAAAAATCATGGCCCAGACAGAGAGTGGTATGATGTTGTGGGACTATATCAATACAGCAAAGGCAATGGCCATTGTCGGAGGGATCCTTTTATCCATTGTAGTGGCTTTTTTTTCAGGTGCTGTCATACAGTTTTTGACAAGGTTGATCTTTACTTTCAATTATGAAAAACAGATGAAAAGATATGGTGCTTTATGGGGTGGCGTTGCCCTGACTGCCATCACCTTTTTTATTTTAATAAAAGGCTCAAAAGGGGCAACGTTCATGGATGCTGCCACAGTTTCCATGATAAAACACAACGCAACAGGCATTATGGCAGGTCTGTTTATTGTTTCTGCAATTTTGCTTCAGATACTCATGAGTGTATTTAAAATTAATATTTTAAAACCCATCGTGCTTATGGGTACCTTTGCCCTTGCAATGGCATTTGCAGCCAATGACCTGGTAAATTTTATCGGCGTCCCCCTGGCGGGCCTTCATACCCTTTTAAATGCAGTTCTATCCCCGGATCCTCTGACGGTTACCATGGAGGCATTAAGTAAAAAGGTGCACTCACAGACCTATATTATGCTTATAGCAGGATTGATTATGGTGATCACACTGTGGCTGTCCAAAAAAGCAAGAACTGTTACAGAGACTGAAATAAGCCTGGGTCAGCAGGAGGAAGGGGTAGAAAAATTTGAATCAATCTGGCTTTCAAGAAAAATTGTCAACATGTTTGATTCTCTTTCAGAAACTGTACAGAGTATGATTCCCCACAGACTGCAGCGGAAAATTGCCTCAAGATTTACCCCTCCGGAACAAAACAGGGTTGCCCTGCAGAGTGAAAAACCCTCCTTTGATCTTATCAGAGCCTCGGTTAATCTTATGGTGGCATCTGCTGTTGTCTCATTTGCCACCTCTTTAAAGCTGCCTCTTTCCACCACCTATGTGACTTTTATGGTTGCCATGGGAACCAGTTTTTCTGATCAGGCCTGGGGAAGAGAGAGTGCTGTGTACAGGATTACAGGTGTCCTGACTGTTGTTGGCGGATGGTTTATGACCGCTTTTATCGCCTTTACAATCTCTTTTATTTTTGCCAATGTACTGGCATATTTTAAAATACCAGGCTTTTTCCTAATTGTTATTTTTACAGGATTCCTTTTCTATAAAAATAATAGAAAACATAAGGCGCATGAAAAAGATAAAGAAGATATTAAAATTTATATGCTGCACAATGTCCATGATGCAGAAAAATCAATTCCTGAGACCTTTGACCACCTGGCCTGTTTTTTGGAAAATATACGCAAATCATTTGACACAATGTTTTTTGCGCTTTTTGAGGAAGATATCACTCAGCTTAATCAACAGAGAAGGCATACCAGATATGTACAAAAAAGTGTCAATATTATAATTGCAAATATCTTCAAGGTATTGCGAGTGCTTTCCAAAGCAGATCATAAAATATCCTACAACTATTACATGATTATCAGACGGCTGCAGAAACTTTCCGACGGCTACAGGGACACTGTTATCCGTTCAAGTATGCATGTGAGCAACCGGCATAAAGGTCTTCTTGGAAAACAGATTTTTGAACTTGTGGAGATCAAAAAGGTTTTTTTAAAAATTATATTCCTTGTTGAGACGGCTTTTAAAAACAAGGTAATCATTGACTATCAGGAGGCAGTTGAACAGTTTGAACATTTAAGAGAACTTGTTGACAGGTTTAATGAAAACCAGATTGAAAGGATAAAGGATGACTCTTCCAAGACACGTCTGAGTATACTGTTCTATGCAATCAGCGGCAATTGTGTAATGATGGCAAAACAGAACATTGAATTGTTAAAGATTTTTAATGAATCCTTTGGGACAGAAAGATAAAAGAGAAAAGTAATTCTCTTGTTTTATATGATGGAAGTGCAGGAGCAGGGTATTCATTATGATCGTATTTGATCTTGAGTGTCTGAACGGCCATACTTTTGAGGGCTGGTTTGAAGATAAAAAAGATCTGGAAAATCAGCAGACACAGGGTATTTTAACCTGCCCTGTTTGTGAAATACCATCTGTTCAGCAGAAACTGCATCCCATTGCCATTAAAAAAACATCCGGGCAGACCAGTCAGAAATCTTTACAGGCAAGCCAGCAGGCCATGGCTGAATTCACTGAGAAAGTGGCTGAGTATGTTGAAAAAAACTATGAAGATGTGGGATCTGATTTTACAAAACAGGCCTTGAAAATGCATTATGGTGTCCAGGAGCATCAGAATATCCGGGGCAGCACTACAAAGGAAGATGATAAAGTCCTTGCCAAAGAGGGCGTCCCTGTTTTAAAATTACCGGTCATGAAAAAATCAGAAGATGATCTGAATTAAGAAGATGATCTGAATTAAGAAGATGATCTGAATTAAACGGTTCGGCCACTATCATTCGACAGTCACTTAAAACAGCTATCCTTGAGATTTCAAAATCTGAATATTCACACGCCGGTTTCTTGGGCCGTCAAATTCACAGAAATAGATTCCCTGCCAGGTTCCAAGCACCATAGAGCCATTTTCCAGAGGGATGGTTTCAGAAGGGCCGAAAAGAGAGACTTTTATGTGGGCAGCGGAATTGCCCTCCATGTGTTTGAAATGGTCATCCCAGGGAATGACCTTGTTTATGGTGTTTAAAATATCTGTTTCAACCGCAGGGTCAGCATTTTCATTAATAGTAACTGCAGCCGTGGTATGCATGGAATATACATGAACAAGGCCATTTTTAATGGGGGACTGCATGACCCTGTTTTGAACCTGGGAAGTGATATCAATCATCTGTGTCCTGGCACTGGTTTTAACACGTATCTGCATTATCTGCCTCCTTTAAAAGAGTTCAAGCGTTTTTTCAACAATCTTTTCAGCGGAGATACCATACTCTTTGAGGAGGGTTCCACCCGGTGCAGAAGTACCAAATTTATCTATTGAGATAATTTTTCCGCTCTGGCCGACATATTTTCCCCAACCCATACTGATTCCAGCTTCAACGGCAATCCTTTTTGTTATATTGGAAGGTAAAATTTCCTTTTTATATGATTCTGAAGCTTTTTCAAAAAGTTCCCAGGAAGGCATTGAAATAACGGACGCCTTGATATTATGATTTTTTTCAAGGGTGTCGGCAGCCTGAATACATATATGAACTTCAGATCCTGTGCCAATGAGAATCGTGTCAGGGTTGTCAACCTGTTTAATGATATAGGCACCATTTTCAAATTCGCCTTTTCGCTGAGAGGCATCCAGGGTGGGTAGTTTCTGACGGCTTAATATCAGGGCCGTCGGAGAATCAGAAGTTTTGATGGCCTGTTTCCAGGCAGCGGCTGTCTCATTTGCATCGGCAGGTCTTACCACATTCAGGCCCGGGATGGCACGAAGGGATGCCAGATG
>CAYZCC010000076.1:9348-9698 GCA_964476805.1 uncultured Desulfobacula sp. | reverse complement strand
TGCTTTTCTTTTTCAGTTTTAATAAAACAGATTCTGTATTTATTTAAGTCAGCTAAAATTTAAAAAATCAAGGATATGGAATTTATGAAGCAGGCAGAATTCAATAAAATATTTACACAGGAGTTTCTTGACCAGCTGATGCCTTCAGACTTCAGCAATGCGTTTTTTGAAGCACTTTACGGCGATGCATCAGAGGGAGCCTATGACATCAGGCTTCAATTTGTTTCTGCCGGCGAAAAACAGATTGTTCTGGCGTTTAATCTTATCCAGAGGCCTGGAAAATGTATGGTATGCAGCCTGACATATGGGCTTCCCACTGTTTTTTCCCGCCATCCTCTGATGCGTATTGA
>CAYZCC010000076.1:0-9338 GCA_964476805.1 uncultured Desulfobacula sp. | reverse complement strand
GCATTAAAATAAAAAAGTGGTCTCTTGGGAATACAAAAGAGGTGAATTCTTCCCTTCATACCATCCCGTTTTATCTGGATCTAAAATAACAGTTGAGAAATGCTGACTATTCGATTTTCAATTTTATTTTCATGAAGCTGTTATGACATATTTTATCTAAAAATTCAAGCATTTACCTAAGAATCAGCACGCCCTGGATAATCACTCTTTTACAGTTATAATTCTGTTTTGCAGCAAACTGCTGCCAGATATTGATTACGTTTTTGGCAGATCAGGGAATTGTTTATCAAGAATTTTATTCCAGCCATCTATGTCAGATTTCACTTTTTTAAACAGAGAGCCACTGTCTCCTTTAATCGTAACCGATTCAATGGTATCGCCCTGAACAATACGGTCCACAATTTTCTGACCTTCATCGCTCTCAACGACACCAAAAACAGTATGCATACCGTTTAAATGGGGAGTCGGCCCATGTGTAATAAAAAATTGACTTCCGTTGGTTCCAGGACCGGCATTGGCCATGGATAAAATACCGGGTTTATCATGTTTCAGATCTTTTTTGCATTCATCCTTGAATTCATATCCAGGCCCGCCCATTCCATTGCCATCGGGGCATCCGCCCTGGATCATGAAATCGGCAATTACGCGATGGAATTTAAGACCGTTATAATATTCTCTTTTTGCAAGATTTGCAAAATTACCGCATGTGACAGGCGTCTGGTCTGCAAATAGTTTTATGTTTATAGTCCCTTTGCTTGTCTCCATAACTGCTTTTAATTCAGACATATTTTTCGCCTCATCAATATTAAAATCCAAAGATAGGTATCATGATTAAAATCCAAAGATAGGTATCATGAGAAACAGATTGCCAAGGTCATCTCTCTTGAATTTTCACATCCTGGGTTCAAACGTAAGGTTTTGTTTTCATTTGTCAAACAAAAATGGAAGGGCCGCTCTGCAGTGGGATATCAATAGAAAAACCATTGCTTTTTCTGTCGGGTGATGGTCAATCATCTTGCTTAGTGCCCACATATCTGGTAATTGATATATCTGCCAGAAATTGTTTGAATATAATGAATTTTTAAATGAGTGGATACGGGCTGAATTGCTTGGAAATTGACATGGACATGGAAGAGTGACAAAAATATTTTTAAAACAGTAAGCGGTTAATTTTTATTAATTTTTAACATAAAGGTGCTGAAATATAATCAATGAGTGATATTGTATTGATAAATATTACTGGCAGGGACAGGAAAGGACTGGATGCTAAATTTACAGGTATTCTGGCTGAATACAGTGTCAATATTCTTGATATCGGTCAGGCGGTAATTCACAATCATATTTCCCTTGGTATTCTGGCTGAAATACCCAGAACGGAAGATTTTTCTTCCATTTTCAAGGATATGCTGTTTGAGGGTCATAAAATGGAACTCAAGATTGATATCCAGCCGGTAGAATCTGAAAATTATGAAAAATGGGTGCATGCCCAGGGAAAAGAGAGGCGGATCATTACACTGCTCGGTAGAAGGGTAACGGCACGACAGATTTCGTCGGTTGCATCAATCATTGCTAAAAACCGCCTCAATATTGACTCTATAACCCGGATGACCGGAAGAATTTCATTGATAAAATCACAGATCAATCCAAGGGCCAGCATACAGTTTTCTGTGAGCGGTACGCCTCTGAATATCCATGATATGAGAAGCGAGTTTATGGATCTTTCACAAAAAGCCGGGATTGATATCTCTTTTCATGTGGACAATATATACCGCAAGAACATGAAACTTGTGGTCTTTGATATGGATTCAACATTACTTCAGACGGAAGTGATTGTTGAACTTGCAAAACTGGCCAATGTGGAAGCGCAGGTGGCAGAAATTACAGAATCTGCCATGAGAGGAGAGTTGGATTTTAAAGAGAGCTTTAGAAAAAGGGTGGCACTTTTAAAGGGGATAAAAAAAGAACATCTTCAAAAAATAGCAGAAAATCTGCCTTTGACCTATGGCGCAGACCTGGTTGCCAAAACCTTGAAAGGCCTGGGATATAAGCTTGGTATTTTATCCGGGGGATTTTCCTTTATGGGCGAATATTTAAAAGAGCGGCTGGGATTTGATTACATGTATGCCAATGATCTTGATATTAAAAATGGAAAAGTAACAGGCGAGATAAAAGGAGAGATAGTTGATGGTGACCAGAAAGCAATACTCCTACGACAGATTGCCCAGAAAGAGAATATCGTTCTTGAGCAGACCATTGCTGTTGGAGATGGCGCCAATGATCTTCCAATGATCAGTATTGCAGGACTCGGGGTTGCTTTTAATGCAAAACCCATTGTTCAGCAAAGAGCTTCCAACACCCTCTCAAGTGTCGGCCTTGACGGACTTTTATATCTGATTGGCCTCCATGAAAGAGAGATCAAACAGGAAGTTTTAAAGACAGATCAATATTCGACCCTGTAAATAATTTTTGACCGACCCTGTAAATAATTCTGTATAACTGCCATTTTTCCTATACTGGGAATCTGCCTTCAAATTCAATGGCAAGCTCTTTTGCCAGTGCTTCAATGCCAGTGCTTCAAGTTTCTTGTCGTCCACAATAAATACTTATTGATACCGATCACAAGAGCCTTTGATTGAGAATATCGAGTGAGGCAATTTTCAGCTTGACATATAGCAACCTTTTTAAATCTTTACCTTCTTTAATCCCTTTATTCGAATCCTTTGTCATTAAAAGATTCGAATTTACTGTTATTTTGTGATGGTTCGGTGCCATCTGTTGGGGAAGGGTTGCTGTCGCTAACCCTTCCCGATTCGGCAGCCATTGGAACGGTTTGCTTTTCTTCTTTTATAGGCGGGGGTGCCCCGACTTTTGTATTGTTATCAAAATAAATCCAAACGGTCATTGCAATCGTCCCTGCAACTAACATTAAAAGAAGGAACAACAGTGATTTGTTAAAATAAGTTTTTTTGTAAGGAATATCTACCTCATTTTTAAACAGGGTATCAAACACCTGCTGCATGTCAGCGACTGGGAATGATTCGATGTTTTTCTTTTTTAGCAAATTTTTAAGATCGTATGAAATATCAGGAAGATTTTTTTCGGGAAAAAGGATGATGCCTTCTTTATTCATAAGATTGGCAGCGGTTTTCAGCTTTGTTTCAATCCCCCTTACTTTGCCAATCTTACCATTTGCTTCGACAACACCTGTTGCTGCAATATCACCAGGGTCTGTCTTTAAGAGTTTTTTTGCAAAACAAATCGCAAAACAAAGGCCGCCACTTTGTCCAATAATACTTGGGTCTAACCGGGTTCGTTCTGAAAGGTCAAAGCCAGCAATTACAGGGCCGTTGTTTTGATATAAACCCCTCTGTTCGGCACATGTAAAAACCGCATGGGCTGCTTTTCTGGCTGCTATAGTAAAATCACCTTCTGTCTCTGTAAAAAGATAGGCATCTACAGGTTTGGGATGACCCTTTGGAGCCGAATGCAGAGAACACTCCACGGAGTAATAGCTTCCGTCTTCAAATACCAGCCAGGTTTTACTCATTTTCCTCCTTGTCAGAAATATTTCTTAACACAAGGGTCCATTTGGAAAGATCCAAAGAGTCAAGATACTCAATTTTTGATGCCGCGCGATCGCGTTTGATAATATTTTTTAAAATGATTTGGCCCTTGGCATCCATGACACTTGCTTTCATATCATCATAGGACCTCTCTTCATCAATTGTCTCTAATACGGCCATGCCTTTTTCTGGATTGTCAATTTTCGGGAAAATTCCAATCATGAATTTTTTACAGTCACTCTTAATATATACGGGTCCTGTAAACCCTGTTGCGGCCGCCTTGAGAAAACCACAACTCATTATCGTGTGTTCTTCATCATAATCATCTGCTGTAAAAGACGCTGTCACAGCGCAAAATGCCTCCCAATTATCAAGGCAGAGAGGGCACAAAGACAGATGATCAATTTCATATTCATGGGCATTCCTTAGGCCATCAGTTAAGGAAAGCTCATATACTCTTTGCATTGAAAGATGGTCCTGTTCAAAAACAGAGTGCTCTTTCCATATTTCAAATGCTTGCTTCATATTGACTTCTTTTTTCATAATAGAACTCCATCAATCTTTAGGTTAAATCCCAACCATTTTTTTCAAGGCATGTTTTCATACTTTCTCTTGCACTGATTTGTTTTTGCCTTACTTTTTCAATGGACCAGCCAAGTTTATCAGCCACCTGACGTAATTTCATATTTTTAAATTCCCTTGCAACAAGAACCATTCTTTCCTTAACATCATCAAGAGATTCAAGACATTTTTGCATTATATCTGCCAACTCTTTCTCAAGAACATTTTTTTCTGGATGAGGCCTTGGATTGTTATCCGCCAATTCTTTAAACCCTGGCGCAGCATCAATGGAAAAAACCTTGTTAATCAGTTTTTCAATTTTAAGGACGGTTTTCTTTTCCCATCCAAGTGCCTGGGCAAGATCATCAAGGGTAGGTATCCTGCCCTTGTTTAAAAAATCGTCTTTTGCCTCTTTATATTGGTTGAGCAGTTTGCGCTTTTCCTGGGGAAGTCTTATTTGGGGGCTCTTTCTTATGGCATCCATGATTTCTCCCTGGATTCGAATGGCTGCATAGGCATTAAATGGTACATTCATCTTTTCATTAAAGTTATCTTTTGCCTTGAGCAGTCCGATAATTCCATGTTGTAATAGATCCTCTTTGGTAGAATAACCGGATTCACCCTTTGGGCAGTATCGTTTAAAAATTCTTGAGGCTATTTTTTTTACAAGCTTTTTTTGGTCTGCATCCAATTTTCAAATCCTTTATTCATTTAAATCGAAGATATTGATCTTTTTTCCATAAAAAAGCTTGTAATCACTTAGAACCCATTATAATTACTAATGCTGTGTTACGCATTCATTGTCATATGAAGCTGAATTTGTCAAACCCGTTTTTTAAAACCAGGACATTTAAGGGCATGAGTTCCTTAAAGATCCAGACATCTGGAGATTCATTATCGCAGGCAAATGCGATCTTAAAGTAAATATTGGAATTGGAGAGATAAAACAATGGTTTTCAAACGATGCCCTGCAAAGGGGATTCCCCTATCATGGGATTCTTTGCCAGTTCGGACGTATTAATGCGCTTTTGTTATTTTAAATAGACTGGAAAAATACATTTTTTTTGAAAAAATAATTTTTCCTTCGATTCAATTTATAACAAGGCATGAACTTAAATTTTTATGGAGGAGGAAGAATGAATATTTTTAGGCTGAAAAACAGATGGATCATATCTCTTCTGTTTCTTCTTTTTGCTGTCCAGGGGTGTATCGCCAAAAAAGAAACGGTAACGTTTTTACCGGAAATTGAAGAACCCATTGCTTGCAGTGAAATGCTTTCTATGGATGTAGGATCAATCCCATCTGATGATTTCGGACGGGCGTTGAACAGGTCTCATTCAGGTGCTGAATTTGACCGCTGCTGGAAACCGTTGATGGAAAGGGCACTCAAGGCCGGCCGGCATATCCCTATAAAGCACCTTGCCAGGGCGGTTCATGTATTTAACCGCAACGACAGCCAGGATCAATTTTCCCTTGCTGTATACATGTATTTTAAAGAAATCATCAAAGGCAATGGCGTCTACAAAGAGGTGGACAAGAAGCTTTTAGAGGGATATTTGCGCTTTATAATCAACAATGCCAAATCCAAGCAAGATGAAAAGCTTAAGAAAGCACGACTGATTTGTTCAAGGCTTGATTCGGAACTGTATGGAAAATTTTTCAGGTAAACCAATGAAATGGAGGAAAATATTATGATATCAGACCGGTTAATGAATGTATTTTTGATCTTTGTCGCAATCGTCGTCCTTCTTGTGTCCCAATTACTTGTGACTCCCTATGCAAACGCCACTACTGTGGATATGAATGCAGACAGGGCCGTTGAAATCGCAAAACGGTCAAGGGATAGGATAGAAACCAGTGGCAGCCTTTTAAAACACTCTTCCAGGAAAATGTTTTCAGAGTTTGCCGCACGTACAGGCGAACTCCAGAAACTACTGGATACAAGGCAGCGGCTTGAAAAAGCAGGAATGCTTTCTAAAGATGATCCTTTAGGGAAATCAAGGCGGGCCAATATCAATGCCAGGATTATCCTTGAGGTCGGAAAGCTCAAAGGGGTTTGCGATGAAAACCTTGATTCCCTTTTAATGTCTTTGGACACTTTTGACAGAGCTATTGCCGATTCCATCGTGGACACCCAGGCGACCCGGTCAATAAACTCCAACTACGAGTTGATTTTAAAAAATTACAAACAAAAAGAGCAGGAACGGTTTGTCGAAGCTGCGGCAATTGCGGAAGAATTTCTTGAACAGATCCAGAGCGCCCAGGATCCTGTAACTAAAAAAAGATTGATTACCAAGTACAGTAGAGTCAAAAAAAGGCTGAATCAGATAAGGCAGAGAAGGGTTCTTTATGAGTCCCGGCTCAAAGTGGCTGACATGAACCAGAAACTTTCAGGGATGATCCGGCAAAAGATCCGACAGGAAGGGAGCGAAGTTCCTTCGAAATTTCGTAATGTCATGTCCAGTTTATATACTTCTTTTTCCAAGGTGATCCCTGTGGCTGAAGCAGGAGGTACGGGGTTTTCGGATTCCCTTGGAAACTTCGGGTTCGCAAATATTGCCGAGCTTTCCAACACCCTTGATATTGTGGAGGCTTCCACCCAGAAGCTTAGCAAGGTGTTAGACCCAATGGTGGAAGATGTGATTGGCGGACTGGATGATATTCAGATTATTGATGATGCAACTGTTAAATCAGGGTCCATCAGTTTTGAAAAAGAGATGGAGTTTATCGGCAAAGAACGTGCAGCCTGGACCCAGGAATAAGGAGGATACGATGAAAAAATATAAAGTAATAAAACGTATGATTTATACGATTTTCTTAATAATTCTGATTTCAGGCAACTGTTTTTCTGACTCTCTTTTTAAGGAATACACTGAAAAATCAAGACAGGAACTCATGGATGAGACGGATACCATGTCCAAAGAAATAAAGGATACGTTCAACCAGAGATCAGTGGAAATCGCGCAACAGAAGATAGATTTCTACGATTATTTTTCAAATTTGAAAAAATTGGTTCTTTATGGCAGCAAGCTTGCAATCTATGCAGAGTATGACCAGGATTTAAAGTTTGCAAAAGACAATGAGCTGTTCAAAGGGCTTCCGGATGACCAAAAGGAAAAAGCTGAGTTTACAACACGATTTGTAAACGAAAAATATAACAAGATGCAGCACAATGTAAAAGACGAAATCGAAACGTATGAGGATCTTATCCAGATCAGCTTAGATTCCTGTGAACTGCTGTCTTCAAATGATTTGAGTGGATTTGTTGCATCCCCGGGTTCGAGACAGAGAATTCAATTGTACTTTGAAAACAGCAAAGATTTTAAACGCTATCTTGAAAAAAGAGACCGGCTTGGCAAAACATGGCCTGACATAGAATTGAGAATCAAAAAACAGATGGCGCTTTGGAATGAAAAAGGCATGGACCCGGAAGATCCTATAATCGACCGGAAAATTACGGAGGCAATCAGCCGTGAAGGCTCTATTTAAACATGGTGACGGAAGGTTGAAGACCTCAAGGATTGCCCTTCTTGTATTTCTTGTTCTGCTGGTTTGCCTGTCATTGGTCTATAAAATGGGCAAATCAGCTGACAAAGTCCTGGTAAAAATTGAGCATGTATTTAATGTTCAAAAAAAAGAAGACAAGAAAGAACCGGTTGCTGTTGTTAATGAGTCTTTGGAATACCCCATTCCCAGGGAAAAATCTGAGATTCAACCGAATGAAGAACAGACATCATTGAAAACCGGGAAACAGGCGTCATCAAAAATTGAAAAACAGAATGAAGAACAGACTGAAAAGTTTGTTCAGAAACAAGATCCCAAAAAAAAGACGAAACAGGAAGAAGATCCCAGGAAAAAGACAAAACAGGAAGAAGAATCCCGGGCAGATAACAAGCTTTTATCAAAAGTAATGTCTGAAGACGTTTCGAACAATACTTCTATCGAAAACAAGACCATTGAGAAGCCGCTGATGAATAAACCGATCATCCCTGAAAAGGATCCGGTCAGCGATACGTTGTCCCAGAACCTGAAAGTAGATTTAAACAAAGAAACAATAAAAATAAAAAATGAAAAGCCGGGCACCCTGGACCTGTCTTCCAAGGAGTATTTTGAAATTTACACGCAATGGAAGCAACAAGGGGAGACCATGGACAAGAATAAAGCATTGGTGGGATTAAGAATACTTCATCTGGAGAAGGTTTATGACCTTTTCCAGATGAAGGCAGTGGTGCTGAAAGCAGGTGTCCCCCATACGGATCTTGAAGATAATTCAAGAATTGCCAAGGCCTCTCTATCAGAATTTTCCTCCACCTGTTTTATCGTGACGCATCCTTGGAAAAAGTGGGGTCATGTTTTGAGGGATGCAGGTTTCAAAGAGAAAGACAATATTGAGGTCAGGTACTATACGTATGAGTTTGTGAGAAATTCAATCTATGCAAGGGCTTTAAAGGCGTTTGAATGGAGTGTCGAAAAGCAAAATTTGTCAAAGGATACAGATCCTTCACAGGCGGATGTCCTTGGAGTTGTATATGCCGTGAATAAAGATGGAGGCGGTTCTTTCGGGGTCTTTGTTCCCACAAGGGTTGACTTTGAATCAAAGGTTTCGGTGGATGTAAATCCCTTGGCATGTTTTAAAGGGCAAAAAGATATTGAAGCCTTGAAAAAAGCTGGGGTCTTATAGAACAGAACAGGAGGTTCAAATGGATTTTATCAAGTGGTTTCTTGAAAATTTCGGAATATTTTTTGGGTCTGTCTTTTTAATCTATCTTTTTCTCATGATAAGAAGGGTTACCGTTCTTTATGATTATCTAAGGTATGTGCCAAAGAATGAAGGCGCAACCGTTTTTGAAAAGGAAAGTTTTAAAGCCCTCTCTTTTTTATCGACGCTGTTTCAAAGGCTTGAAAAAGCATCTAAGGATAACGGGAACAATCTCTCTTTTATTGTTGATGCTATCTGGGCAGAACTTGACTGCAGGATATCTGTTCATTTCCAAGCCATATCCGGGTATGTAAGCACCCTTGTACTGATTGGGTTTGCAGGAACGATATTTGGTTCCATTGGTGCGTTCAATGAAATGTTCCAGGGGCTTGCCAGCGGCAAGGCCGCAGCAGAAGTTTTTGCGGCATCCTGGAACAAAGGATTGTCAACGGCACTATATACATCCTTAGGAGCAGCAGCCATCGGCGGGATCGTACTGACACTCATCGGGTCAA
>CAYZCC010000075.1:6808-9858 GCA_964476805.1 uncultured Desulfobacula sp. | reverse complement strand
CCTTTGACAAAGGATTTTTACCCGCTTCTCCTATTTTTTGTCCTGTTGCTTCAAAGATGACTTCATGGGCTTTTTTAACAAGAAGCTGTTCAACTGTTTTTATTTTTTTTTCAGATACACCATAGGGAAGGACTGCCTGGCAGAATGCGTAATCAGATTCCACTCTTGGGAACAGGACCATACCCATCTGACCTGAAGAGACATATCCGGCAACTGTCATAAGCAGCGCAATACCAAAGGCAATCACAGAGTATCTGTAATCAAGTAATTTAAAAAGCAGGGCACCATAATACTTTCTCACGCCTGTTTCAAAGGCAAGGCTGAATCTCTCCTGCCATTTTTCAAGATAATTGAGGGGGAAAAAGAGAGGCCGCTCTCTGCTGTGACTTAAATGTGCAGGCAGAATAAAAAAGCATTCAATCAGGGAGATTGCAAATACAGCAATCACTACAACTGGAATCGTTTGAAATATTTTTCCCATAAACCCAGGTACAAACATCAGTGGTACAAATGCAACCATATTGGTTAGAACACTGAATACAACCGGCATGGCAACAGTTTTAACCCCCTTTACAGCAGCATCTGAAAAAGGCATTCCCTGCCGTCTGCAAAAATAGATGTTTTCACCGACCACCACAGCATCGTCAACAACGATACCAAGTGTGACGATAAAGGCAAACATGCTGACAATATTAATGGAGAAATCAGTGGGTGCAAGCAGGAGAAAAGAACCCAGAAAGGAGATGGGGATCCCGAGACTTACCCAGAATGCAAGGCGGATCTCAAGAAAAAGGGCCAGGAAAAAAAACACCAGTCCAAGCCCTATATAAGCATTTCTCAACAGCAGGTCCGCTCTCTGGGCAAAGATTTTTGAAAGATCCCTTAATACGGTTAAATGAATCCCGGAAGGAAGAGATTTATTGATCTGTTTCGCCAGCGCCTTGCCTTTCGATGCCACCTGAGTCGGGGTCTGTTCGCCAACTCGATATATCTCTATTATAACGGCCCTTTTCCCGTTAAAAGATGCCCAGTTGTCACTCTCTTCAAATCCTTCATCTATCGTTGCAATATCTTCAAGCAGTACCTTTGATCCATCTTCCAGAATAATAACTGGAAGTGCTGCATACTGTTTTGCATAATCTCTCTGGTCTTTTATCCTCAGCAGGACCTCCCCTCCTGAAGATTTTATACCCCCTGCACCCAGTTCAACCGATGCCCTGGATATACGTTCAGCCACATCCTGGAGTGTCACACCATAACGCCTCAGTGTCTGTTGTGAAATTTCAATATGGATTTCCCTGTCACGCACGCCTTCAAGCTCCACAACAGTGATCCCGCTGTCCAGAAGCAATTGATCCCTGACCTGCTCAGCAAGGGTTCTCATGCTTTCTTCAGAAGCATCTCCATAAAGCGCAAGTTTTAAAACCTCTCTTTTTCTTTCTGCAATGGTGATCCTGGGATCTTCAGACTCATCTGGAAAAGTTCCAATTCTGTCCACCTCACTTTTGATCTCCTGCCACAAACGGTTGATATCAGTACCTTCAAGTGCTTTAACAGTTAATGAGCCATGGCCCTCCAAAGCGCTTGCTGTAATCTCATCGATCCCCTCTATTCCCTGGATTGCCTCTTCCACAGCAAGAAGAATCCCTTTTTCCACCTCTTCAGGGCTTGCACCTGGATAGGCGATTGAAATATTAATCATGTCAAGGCTGAATTCCGGAAACACCTCCTGTTTGATATTAAAACCCATGTAAAGACCCCCAATAAGAAGTACGGCCATCAAGAGGTTGGCAGTCACTGAGTTCCCTGCCATCCAGGCAATGGGGCCTTTGGTATCATGAGAAGTAGAATTCCGGGTCATGAACCTTCTCCTGGTTCCATCTGCAAAATCATGCCTGCCACAGCCACAGGCAGATCAGAAGTAATAACTCTGTCACCATTTTTGATACCCTGTTTAACATAAACACTCTCTTTCTCTTTCCAGACAGGCTCTATTTTTATAATTTCAAGAACTCCTGAATTATACACCCAGACTCTGTTTTGTTCTCTTATTGCAGACCTTGGAATGGAAAAGACATTTTCAAGGACCGGACCTCTGATCTTGACAGTGACATGATCATCAAGAAGCAGTTGAGATCTGGCTTTGGTATTTTTTAAACCCAGAGGATCCGGCACTAAAATAGTGACACCGGCCATGCGGCTTTCCGGAGTGATTTTACCGGTTATGCCAAATACGCTCCCCTGCCATGGATGATTTGAATAATTTAAATTAATATAGGCATCTGCTTTGGAAATTTCATCTCTGCCAAACAGTGACAGCCGGTCCTGGGGTACCAGCGCCTCAATTTTGTATGTATTAACATCCACTAAAGAGGCAACCGCCTCCTGTGCAGTAACAAGCGAACCTTTATCAACATGTTTTTCAAGTATAAGTGCATTAAACGGGGTAAAAACCTTTGTCCTGGAAAGATTCAGCTCGGCTTTTTCAAGGTCTGCTCTGGCATTGTCTACGCCTGCCTTTGCCTGCATAAGCTGGGGTTTTCTCAAAGAGAGATCTGTTGCCATGATCTCTCCTGAAGAGGCTTTTTTTATCAATTTGAACTCCTCTTTTGCTATCAATTGAGCGCCTTTTTCAATGAGCAGGTCTGCAATCGCTTTATCAAGAGCACTTTTTGCTTTTTGAACCTCTATCTTATAATCTGAATCATCGAGATTTAATAGAAGCTCACCTTTTTTCACCACTCCCCCTTGAACAAATCTTTTTGAAACAGATATAACCTCTCCGGTAAGTTTTGATTTTAATACGACCTCTCTGTCAGGTAATACTGTTCCCATGGCATGAATCCAGGTCTGATGGTCTCCTTTTTTAACAACAAAAGCCTTAACAACTGCTGACTGCTGTTTTAAAGGTTTTCGTTTTATGACAGGCTCTTTTGATTTAAAATAGTTCCAGCCGGCTAAACCTGCAGATATAAAGCAGAGAGGCAGAATGATTTTTATTAATAATTTCACATTTTATCCAGTTTTAAATTTTTGTTATTTTTTGTTAT
>CAYZCC010000075.1:3333-6708 GCA_964476805.1 uncultured Desulfobacula sp. | reverse complement strand
TTTATTAATAATTTCACATTTTATCCAGTTTTAAATTTTTGTTATTTTTTGTTATCCTTTATAAATTCTTGTTATCCTTTAGAAATTCTTGTTATCCTTTGTAAATTCACGGAACAAAACCAATACCAAGAACTCTGTAGATATCAATACGATCTTTAAGATATATGGCGCGCTCACTGATCAACTGCCTTTCAAGTCTCTGAATACCGGTCAAGGCAACCAGATAATTCAAATAGCTGCTTTGTCCATTCTGGTATTGTATTCTTGCATCTTTTAAAGTAAGCCTTGCTGCTTCAAGCTCCTGTTTAAGTAAAGCGATATAAGCATCCTGCTTCTGAATTTTAATCAGAACATCTTCAACATCACGTATGGCACCGGCCACAATGACGGCATAAATATTTAATTGTTCGTTTGCAACTGCTGTTACTCTCTCAATTTCCGCTTTCCTGTACCCACCGTCAAAAATCGGGCCTGCGATACTGCCTGCAAGTGTGGCCATCCAGTTTTGAAATAACAGATCCAGCCTGCCGCTTGAAAACAAGGCACTGGCTGTCACGCTAAAGGATGGCAGAAGATCTGCTTTTGCAGCAGAAATTCTCCAGCGGGATGAGAACAATCTGAGTCTTGCGGCCTGTATGTCAGGCCTGTGATCCAGCAGATTCATGGGAATCCCTACGCTGGGAAGTGGTATAATTTCTGGAAAGTTTTTTTGATTGATCTGGAGAGACTCATGCAAAGTACTGCCTGACAAAAAATGAAGTGTGTTCAACAAAAGACGTTCCTGTTTTTCCAGTAAAGGTATCTGGGAATTTGCCTGTGCCAGGACTTCGTGCTGCTGGGATATATCGAGTGCATTTGCTTTGCCATTTAAAAATCTGAATTTCAGAAGCGCCAGCAGAGTTTCACTGTTTTTTATCTGACCGTTCAAAACCTGCTTCATACTTTTTACAGCAATCATATCAATCCATATCTGTCCAATGGTGACTGCCAGTTCGAGTTTAGACGTCTCCAGGTCCCATACTGCTGCTTTTAAATTAAACTCCTGGATCTTCTTTTGTGCCTCTGCCTCTCCCCAGACATCAGCCGTATAAGAACTGGTAAGGGAACCATCCCAGGAATGGCTGCCGCTATATTCAGAACTCTGACCATCACTTTCTTTTGTCTGGGTGCCGCTTTTTTCTCCCCCGAATGAAAATCCCAGATCTGGAAAAAAGGAGGCCTCTTCTTTTGCAACCACTGCTTTTGCCTGATCTATCCGTGATTTGAGAACTTTTAAATCAAAATTATTTGCAACCGCATTCTCTATAAGATATTTCAGTTCTTCGTACTCCTGAAAAAATCTCAAGCTGTTGATGGTATCACTGGTTCTGGCATCAATGGAAAATTTTTGAGGCATATTTACAGGAGGAGTCGTATCGATTTCCGGCTCAAATATTTTGCAGCCGGAAAAAACTATGACCACATTCAGTATTGTAAAAAAAACAGACTTTCTCATTTATCCTGCCCTTAGAAATAAAACTTTAAAATAATTCAAAACAGGGAATAAGGCAACAGCAGGATGAAAAAAGGATTAAATATTATTTTCAGGCACAGATAATGGTTGAAACCTCTGGACAATTAATGATATATCATACTACTTTTACATTATTATTATTATTATTAAAAACTTTATATATATGGGATATCAATACACAAAACATATTACAGCCGGTCAGCTCCATGCAGGTAAGGAGAAGGGTTATATTCTGCAGGCATATCTTGGAACGTGTGTCGGACTTGCCTTGTATGATGAATCAAAAAAAATCGGTGGGTTGATTCATATTCTGCTTCCGGAACCTCCATCCACTGACCGTGTTGAGTTTCCAGAAAAATATGCATCCACTGGCGTCCCCATACTGATTAATAAATTAATTGAGCTGGGTGCCTCTCCTGGAAATCTAAAGGCGAGTATTGCAGGTGGTGCCCTTGTATGCCCGGTCAGCCGTCAGGATATCAGCCTTGATATTGGCGGCAGATCTTCAGAGGTGACCCTGTCCATTTTACAAAGTTTCAAGATTAAAACAATTAAATCGGAAACCGGTGGTTTTTTCCCCTGCAACCTTGAACTGGATATGAAATCAGGCAGAACATTCATCAAACCTGCTTTTGAGAGTAATATCAAACCGCAGGAGAGTCGAGACAAACCCAGCTGGGATGATATTCATAAAACAATTGATCATCTGAAACCCATTCCACAGACGACTTTAAAAATCCTGAGAATGCTTCGATCGGATCAAAGTAATATTTCACAGATCACAAAAGAGCTTTCCCATGACCAGGTGCTTGCAGGAAAGACATTAAAACTTTGTAATTCAGTTGCTTTTGCCGGCTCAATAAAAATTGAATCACTGAAAGAGGCTGTTCTTCTTCTTGGAGAAAACATGTTGCTAAAATCAATCATCACCACAGAAATAAATGATTATTTTGCCCAGACAGGCACATCCGGGTACTCACTTTGCAGGGGTGGATTTTTTTCCCATGCCGTGGGAGTGGCATCCCTGTGTGAAAAGATCTCAAAAAAAACCAAAATATCTACTATTGAATCCGCCTACACAGCTGGGCTGCTCCATGATATTGGCAAAGTTGTGCTTGACCAGTATCTCGCAGATTGTGCTCCCAATTTTTTCAGGCACCTGCGCCAGGAGAATGGAAATTGTCTAACAGCTGAAAGAGAATCCATGGGGATCACCCACTGTACCGCAGGGGCATTTCTTGCAAAAAAATGGAACTTTTCAGATAGATTATCCCAGGTGATTAAATTCCACCACACACCGGAAAAAACAGAAGATAACAAAAATCTTGTATATATTGTATATCTTGCAGATCTTCTGATGGAAAAATTTTATACAGGGCTGGATCTTGGAAAAATGCAGACAAAAAGTTTTGAAAATGCTCTTGATCATCTCGGGCTGACAATGGAAGAGATTCCCGAGCTTATTGATGCAGTCCCCATGTCAGCAATAGGTTAAAAATGACAGACTCGCACAAACATACCCTGCTGAAAAACCTTCCTGGAGTTGATCATCTTCTTGAGCTTGCAAAAAAAGATACGGGTTTCCAGGATCTTCCGAGAAGTGTTATTGTCGATTCAATACGAAATTCACTTGAGAGTACAAGAAAAAAACTTTTAAACCGTGTTGAAACTGATATTTCAGAAAAAACAATACTTGATTCAGCAAAATCGCTTGCAAAAGATAAAGTAAAACCCAAACTTGTCAATATAATCAATGCAACAGGAGTGGTGCTCCACACAAACCTGGGCAGGGCTCTTTTGTGTGAGGATGCACTGAATAATATAAAAACTATTTCACAATCTTTTTCCAACCTTGAGATGAA
>CAYZCC010000075.1:0-3323 GCA_964476805.1 uncultured Desulfobacula sp. | reverse complement strand
CCGGTATGAAGCTGTTGATGAATTAATATGTGAGCTGACAGGCGCCCAGAGTGCCATAGCTGTGAATAATAATGCCGGAGCTGTTTTTCTTGCATTGAATACCGTTGCAAAAGAGACACAGGTTGTTGTATCAAGAGGTGAGCTTGTTGAGATAGGCGGATCTTTCAGGGTGCCTGATGTCATGTCTAAAAGCGGATGTATTTTAAAGGAAGTCGGCACCACAAACCGGACCCACCTTCGAGATTATGAAACAGCTGTCTGTGATAAAACAGGGCTTTTTTTAAAAGTACATGCCAGCAATTATAGAATTGAGGGTTTTACAGCCAGTGTTGATTTAAAGGAGTTGGTAAAACTTGGGGCAGAAAAGAATATTCCTGTTATGGAAGATCTTGGATCCGGAACTTTGATTGATTTTTCCAAATACGGCCTGCCGCCTGAACCGACAATTGCCGATTCAGTCAATTCCGGTGCTGATATCATAACATTCAGTGGTGACAAGCTTCTTGGGGGACCGCAGGCAGGTATTATCATCGGTAGAAAAGAGAGTATTGATCCAATTAAAAAGAATCCCTTAACCCGTGCCTTAAGAATTGACAAAATGACCCTTGCAGCACTTGAATCCACTCTGAGACTCTACAGGGATGAAAAAAAAGCCATACAGAAAATACCCACCTTAAGAATGCTGACAATATCATTCAAAGAGATCTGCAAAAAAGCAGATATGCTGCAAAAAACCATTGAAAAAGAGATAGGACATTTTGCTGATATTGATCTTGCAGACATGGATTCAAGACCTGGGGGGGGAACCTTTCCTCAACTCAACCTTGCCACCCGGTGTGTAACAATTCAACCCAGAGAGATGTCCGTATCTGCACTTGGGGTCAATCTGCATATGTCCTCACCTGCCATTATCGGCAGAATTGAGGGTAACAGATATATTCTTGATCCAAGAACAATCCAGACAGGCCAGGAAGTACAGATATCATCCACTTTACGAAAAATACTGAATAAAAAATGACAAACAGATTCGCTTCAAAAGAGATTCAATTTTTAAAAACAGAATCAGATGACTTCCATATTAACCCGCCTGAAAAATATTTCAGCGATCTTCTTTTGGAAAATCCCATTCAAGTTAAAACTTTTAAAAACCGTCTCTCAAAAACCAAAACAGATAATAACAAATTTTTGTGTGCCGTCATCCAGATTTCAACCATCAAAAAGATGTCAAAATCTCTGAAGGAAAAATCAAAAGAGGTTTTTGAAGATACGTTTAATTCAATTCTGGAAATTAAAGGCGTTGATATAAAAAAAAAAGGCAGAAAAAAAAATGCCGGTAAAAGAGGTATATGGGAAAGTCTGGATGAGACCTCCTTTGTTATGGCTTTCTGGGATTATAAAAATGAGAAAAAAGCATCTGATTTAATTCTCTCAATGAAAGAGAAAATATCCAAATCCCTTAAAGCTGATATCCTGATCGGCGCAGCAAAATTCCCCTATGAAAATTTTTCAAGAGAAGAAACCTTTGACAACGCCTTAAAAGCCATTGATCATGCTGCCTTTTTCGGTCCTGACACCTTGATTCACTTTGATGTGACCTCCCTGAATATAAGTGGTGATAGATTTTACCACCTGAACAGATACGATATGGCTAAAAATGAATATCGAAAAGGGCTTGAAATTGAGCCTGACAATCTAAATCTTATCAACAGCCTTGGGGTCTGTTTCGGAATAGTGGGAAAACTTGACATGGCAAAACTTGAGTTTGACAAAGCCATAAAAATAAACCCCAATGACGTCATGGTATTATACAATATCGGCCTTCTCCATCAGATTAAAGATGATATAGACAAGGCCGTCATCTATTTGCGAAAAGCCCATGGCATTGATTCTTCTCTATTTGAAGTGGAACTCCTGCTGGGATCATTATTAATGAGGGAAAACAATTTCAAACAGGCCCTGCCCCATCTTGAAAAAGCTGGCAGAATTAATCCGGAATCAGGGCTCTCTTCCAGGATGAAGGGTGAAATCTATCTTAGAACAAATCTTCCTGAAAAAGCAGGGACTGCTTTTAATAAAGCCATTAAAATAAACCCCAGGGATGCGGTCTCTCTCTCCGGATATGCCAGGTCCCTGGAACTGCAGAACAAGAACCTTCATATTGCACTAAGTTTTGCACAAAACAGTGTGGATATATCTCCAGAAAACAGATTGTTTCAAAAAAGATTGAAAATGATTCAGAAAAAAATAGAGAAACACCCTGTTTCTGAAAAGAAATCAAAGAGTGCATGAAAAAACATATTCAAAAAATAGTTGCGGAGAGTATCTCAGCAAAAAAGGAGTTCTTCACTGAAAATCTTGAAAAAATTGAAACCTGCGCATCCATTATGAGCCGCACCCTGAAACAGGGCAAAAAAATACTCCTGTTTGGAAATGGCGGCAGTGCAGCTGACTGCCAGCATATTGCAGCAGAATTTATCAACAGATTCCAGATGGAGAGGCCCCCCCTGGCTGCAGTTGCCTTGACCACTGATACATCGGTGATTACAAGCATTGGAAACGATTACTCCTTTGAGGATATTTTTTTAAAACAGATTCAGGCGGTTGGGGAAAAAGGAGACATTGCCCTGGGAATATCAACTTCCGGAAATTCACCTAATGTTATAAAAGCAGCCAGAAAAGCCAAAGAGATGGGACTTTGTCTCATTGGGTTTTCAGGCAGCAAAGGCGTGTTAAAAGATTTAAGCGATTACTCTTTTTGCGTTGCTTCCAGAACAACTGCAAGAATACAGGAAGTCCATATTCTGCTTGCCCACATATTGTGTGATTTGACAGAGAGGATGATTTTCAATGAATAAACTGGATTACAGCCGGTTTAAAACCTATTCCATTAAAGAGAGGTACAGTAAAATCAGCATCAATGATTTTTCTTCCCCCTGGAAAAAAGGGGGCAGCTTTGCAAGCTTTCTTGATACGCTTCCATCAATTCTTGCAGGAGATCACCTGCGCGCTGTAATCAAAGCAGTGACCAGAGCCGCACAAAACAAAAAAAAGATCTGCTTTGCCATGGGAGGGCATGTTATAAAGACAGGAATGTCTCCAGTTGTCATTGATCTGATGAAAAAAAATGTTTTGACCCTGCTCTCCATGAATGGATCAGGAATTATTCATGACCTTGAAACAGCCATGATAGGAAAGACCTCGGAAGATGTGGCCCAATCCATTGGAACAGGCAGTTTTGGTATGGCCAAAGAGACTTCTGACTTTCTCAACCAGGCCATAAAAGAGGCAAAGCAGAAATCCATCGGTCTTGGCAGGGCCGTTGG
>CAYZCC010000074.1:6227-9870 GCA_964476805.1 uncultured Desulfobacula sp. | reverse complement strand
TGTGATATTTTTCAACAATTTCAATGGATTCCGTATATTCGTTCGGACACTAATTTGTCAAAAGGCTCACCCGCATCCATCTACATCGTTGCTTAAAAATCTTGAAACTCTCATTATCCCAGATTAAATTTTTTAAGTTTTTGATTCAGACCACTTTTGCCTATACCGAGAATCTGGGCAGCTTTTGTCTGTACATTGCCTGAAAGTTTCATCGCTCTTTGTATCATTCTTTTTTCAACTGCAGTCAGCGTCTCAGCAAGACCAACATCGTGCGGGATACCATCCAGGTCAAGAAAAAAAGAGGCATTCTGCCGGACCTGCAAAGGAAGTTCTGATGGCGTTATCATATCTCCACTTCCAAGAATCATACAACTCTCCAGTATATTTTTAAGCTCTCTGACATTGCCTTTATATTGATAATCGCATAAAATTTTTACAGCTTCCGGGGTGATCCCGGCTACTTTGTTTGCAGGCGGCTGATCTCTTTTATATTCATCGATAAAATATTTAATTAACAAAGGAATATCCTCAGAACGCTCCCGAAGTGGCGGAATTACAGCCTTGACAACATTGAGCCTGTAATAGAGGTCTTCCCTGAAATTTCCATTTTTAACTTCATCTTCAAGGCTTTTATTGGTGACAGCGATCAAACGGAAATCAACAGGGATAGGCGATGTGCCTCCCACCCGTTCTATTACTTTTTCCTGGAGAACCCGTAGTAATTTAGTCTGGAGAGAAGTGGGAAGCTCACCAATCTCATCAAGAAACAGCGTTCCCTGATCTGCCATCTCAAACCGTCCTTTTTTCAAATCCGTGGCGCCTGTAAAAGCGCCTTTTTCATGACCAAACAGTTCACTTTCCAGAAGAGTTTCAGCAAATGCCGAGCAATTAACAGCAATAAGAGATCTGCTTTTCCGTGGGCTGTTATAATGAATTGATTTTGCAACCAGTTCTTTGCCTGTACCGCTTTCACCTTCAATCAGGACACTGGCATTGGCAGGTGCCACTTTTTTGATAATTTCATAAATCTCCTGCATGGGTCTGCTTTTCCCGATGATATTATCAAAGCTGTATCTTGAACTGATGGCACCTTTTAATCTGCTGTTTTCCTGAACAATTCTGTAAACAGACAGCGCTTTGGTAATGTGTGCAAGAAGTGCCTGATTTTCAAATGGCTTTAGAATAAATGTGTATGCCCCTTTGTGCATTGCATCCACAGCTTTTTCAACGCTTCCGTGGGCTGTCATAATAATAACAGGAATATCCGGGTTAAGCTCTTTGATCTTCTCAAGCAATTGGATACCATCCATTCCCGGCATTTTTACATCGGTTAAAACCAGATCCACTATATTATTATTTAAACTATCCAGCGCTTCCATGCCGCTTGAGGCTGTAATGGTGGCATAACCTTCTTCACTCAGTATCTCACCAATTATCATTGGATAATTTTTTTCATCATCAACAATCAGGATTTTTGCCATTTATAATTCCCCTCTTCAACTGGTAGTATAATTTCCACGTTTGCACCATTTGGTTCGGCATTCGAGATTGTAACTGTTCCATTATGGGCTTCAATAATATTTTTGACGATACCAAGGCCCAGCCCGGTCCCTCTATCTTTTGAGGTAAAAAAAGGGGTCCAGATTTTTTTTAAAATCTCCTCTTCTATTCCATCTCCATTATCTATAAAATTTATAACAATATTTCTTGAATCGTATAAAATTTTTATAGTCAGGGATCCATTCTCCTCTAAAGACTGGAAAGCATTAATAAAAATATTCAGGAATGCCTGATACAGCATTGAACTGTCGGCCATGATTTCAGGTAACCTTTGAGAAATTTCCCTGATAATATTATATTTTTTCTCTTCTATCTGAGAGCCTAGGTAATCTAAGTTTTTTTCTATAATATCTTCAACCATGCAGGGATGAAGATCCGGAATTTTAGGTTTCGCAAAGTTGAGAAAATCGGTAATAATACTATCCAGTCTTCCTGACTCTTCAACTATTATATCAGGAATATTGCTTCTGGCATCTAATTTTGCCATTTTATTTTTCAGTAATTGAGCAGAACTTTTTATAATTCCAAGGGGATTTCTTATCTCATGTGATACCCCTGCAGTCATTTCACCAATAGCCGATAAATGTTCCGCCTGGCGTAGTTTCTCTTCAAGCCGGAGTCTCTCTTGTGCCCTTTTTTCAATAATTTTTTCACCATGTCTAACCACAAACAGCAGCACAAAGAAAAGTATCCCCATAACAATAAAGCATGACACCACAATAAGTCCCTGAAGCCTGAAAATTTTTTGATAATCTTCAGAGACATCCTGTACAATTTCAACAACACCCATGACCCGCCCGGATAGATTGGGAGAAACCAGTTTTTCTGCTATTAAAGGTGCAAAGGTGATGATTTTTGTCTCCATTGGAAACCCAAACAACAGTTCCAGAAAATTTCCCTGTTGCAGCAGTCTTGAAGTGGATTCCTTCTGCATGGCTTTTTCATAGTGGACACCGCCTGCATTCTTCTGCCCTATTCTCTCTTTATCAAAACTATATGTGATAATATTTTTATAACCGTAAATCGTTACCATTTCGACATTAAAACTATGCAGAGCCGATCTTACAACCTTGTCCATTAAAATAAACTGCTCATTTTGACTTAATCGGATTTCACCATATTTTAAAACAGTGGGAACCATAAACCTTGATATGATCTGGTAATTCAGATTTTCAACCAGAAGGGATGCATACTCTTTTTTCTTTTCCAAAAGAATATTTTCCACCCAGTGGGCATTTGAAGCGGCAATAAAAATTGTTGCGGCAAGCATAATTGCAAGGGAAAAAAAAGAAAAAAATTTTACCAGCCTAAATGGTTTAATTTTTTGTAAATTATCAGTTTTTTGGGACATTTATTTCATAATTTTTTGGTTTTTAACCCCATAATCACCCCTCTTTTTTGTCAACAATTTAACAAAAAACATGATCATGATTATGCTTGACTTTACAATAATATCGTATCAAAGTATAGTTATATTATAGTGGTTCCCAAAAACTGGACAATGTGTCAAGATAAAATATAACACGCCAGAAAAGGGAAAAATTTAACTGGAAAGCGCACTGCGATGCCATGGGGCGTCATATCTATTTCATACGGATCAAGGCTCTCGATACACGAGCAACGAATTTACAAAAATCTTGAAAAATAAAGGCGGTAAAATCAGTATGGGCGGCAGACGCCAGCCGAAATATATGATGGTAAAAATCAGTATTAAAAATGTTTGTTGAATGTGTTTAAAATTGAATTTGTTTTACCTTACCGATCGTGAAAGTGTATGATATTTGGGAAAAAAGATCATCTTGTGGGTCTGGATATTGGTTCTTCTTTCATTAAAGTTGCTGAAACCAAAGTCACTGGAAAGGGACACATTTTAAATAAATTTGCCATGAGCAAGGTTGCACCCGGCAGCATTGTGGAAGGCAGAATTGTTAATGTGGAGGGTCTTTCAAATGATATTAAAACTCTATTTGAATCCCAGAAAATTCGTGAAAAAAATGTGGCTGTCTCTACAGGTGGACACTCACTTGTAATTAAAACCATTAACACAACCAACCAGCCTGAAAAAGAGCTGCACGAAACAATA
>CAYZCC010000074.1:0-6217 GCA_964476805.1 uncultured Desulfobacula sp. | reverse complement strand
AACAATATATTCTGAAGCAGAACAATATATTCCCTATGACATTGATGATGTAAATATTGATTATCAGATTCTGGGTACAAGCAATTTTTTTCCTGAACAGATAAATGTACTGCTTGTTGCGGTTAAGAAGGGTCTTGTGGCCGAATATATTGATCTTACCCATAAAGCTGGTTTAAATCCAAAAATAATTGATGTTGACACTTTTGCTCTCCAGAACGTTTATGAAATACTTCCCTATGAAAACAGAAAAGAAGTCACGCTGCTGGTAGATGTTGGCGCCTCAAAAACTTCTTTGAACATATTGAAATCCAACATACCCCTGATGATTCGGGATAATATGTCTGGAACAAATCAGATTATAGAGGAAATATGCCGTCAATATGATCTAAGCGTCTACGATGCACATGAGGTTGTAAATGGTGAAAACAATACCATTGGCCAGGATAAAATCAATGGCATAAGTTTAAAAATTTCACAGGCATGGTGTTCTGAAATATGTGAAGTTGTCAATACTTATCAGTCCGGCTCAAATGATGAAAAAGTGGAACATATTGTTTTAAGTGGTGGCGGTGTTTTTATCGAGGGATTTAAAGAGAGTTTGATGTCAGAGCTTGACGCTGATATATCAATCATTAATCCTTTTGAAGCCCTGACTGTCAATGAACAGAAATTTCCAGACTCTTTGATAACCAAAGTAAGCCCTCTTGCATCTATAGCCATAGGTCTTGCATTAAGAAGAGTCGATGACAAATGATCAAAATTAATCTTTTACCATTTAGAGTTGCCAGAAGAAAAGAGAATATCAGAAAACAGATATCCATCTTTTTACTATTTATTTTATTAACAGCAGTGACACTCTTCTGGTATACCCAGTCAGTTAACAAGCAGATTGTCAGCACAAAAGCAAAAACAAGACAGGTCCATTCTCAAATTTCAAAATATAAGGAGAAAGCTGACAGGGTCACTCAAATTAAAAATGATCTGAAAACACTAAATGAAAAGCTTGAAATTGTATCCTCCCTTAAAAAACAGAGAAAGAAACAGCTGCAGTTATTTGACGGGATGACAGACCTTATTGTGCCAACGCGCATGTGGCTTGAAAGCTTTAAAACAAATAAAAACAGTGTGACCATAAAAGGGGTTGCATTTGATAATCCAACCATCGCTGATTTCATGGAAAAACTTGAGAGATCGTCACTTTTTTCCACGGTTGACTTAAAAACAGCAGAGATGAAAAAATTTAAAAACGATGTCATGCTAAAATCATTTGAATTGCTTTGTATTAAAGAGCTCCCCCCCAAAGAATAAGAATAAGAATTCAAAGCCGGGCAGAAAATGAGCAAAGAGCAGAGTAAAATAAAAGAGATGACAACAAAATTATCGGTTTTGTTTGATAAAATCGGTGAACTTACAAAGATTCAACGACTGCTGATCTGCCTTTTAACTTTTGCACTCATTGGGGGTACCTATTATTATTTTATTTTTATACCAAAGCAGAAAGAGTTAAAAAAAGTAGAGAACCAGTATCAGAAAAATGTTAAAACGCTTGCAACATATAAGAGACGAGCTGTTGAGATTATAAAATATGAAAAGTTAATGCTTCAAACCCAGGAAGTTTTTAACCTCGCAATGAAAGCGCTTCCTGACAAACGTGAACTTCCATCACTGCTTACCGGTATTTCCAATGCAGGAAGCAATGCAGGCCTGGCTTTTCATCTATTTAAACCCACCAGTGAGCTCCATAAGGAATTTTTTAAAGAAATCCCTGTTTCCATCAAAGTAGTGGGCCGGTATCATCAGATCACTGATTTTTTCTATCAAATTGTAAAACTCAGCAGAATTGTTAATATTAATAATGTTCATGTGGAAAGTAAAAAAGGCAGCAGTGTATTGGAAATGAGCTGTACAGCTGTCACCTATATGTTTGTTGAAAAAGAAACGCCAGAAAATAAAAACCGCCGTAAAAAAAGAAAAAATTAGGGATAGGATAAAACTGCATATATGAGAGATCAATTAAAAATATTTTTTTTAACATTTTTATTCAGCCTGTTTTTTTTTGCCTTTGCATGTGATGACAAAACACAATCAAAAAAGCAGCCGCAATCACATACCGTCTCCGGAAAAATATCTCAACCTGTTCATAAAAACAAAGTGAAAAAAGAGGCTCAAAAAAGCAGAATAAATTCAGAAGAACCATTACGTGCCAACATGGAAAAGATTGGGACCAAAGATGAAACACAATTCAGTAATAAACAGCCAGAACAAGAAATTGTTGAAAAAGTGAGTGATCATTATGACGTCAAAGGAAAAATTGATCCATTTAAACCCCTGATTCAGGAAAACCCTCCAAAAGCTCAACCGATAGCTGATAACAGGCCAAAAAGAATTTTAACTCCCCTTGAAAAGATAGAGTGGAACCAGATTCGTCTTGTGGCTGTTATCATTATGGAAAACAGGCGGATTGCAATGGTGGAAGAAACCAGCGGCAAAGGTTATGAGGTGGGAATTGGTACTTATATCGGAAAAAATCAGGGTCAAGTATCTGAAATTAGAAAAAGCAGTATTGTTATTAAAGAGCCTGTCAGAGATTATAAGGGACGGCTCAAAGAGCGTGTTCAGGAAATAAAACTTCATAAAATAGAGGGTGAGGAATAATATGTGGTTTTTTCAAATGGGAACACTCAAAAGTACTGTTAAATTTTTCGGGATGCTTTTGGCTGTATTCATTATTGCAGGGTGTGTCGCCCAGAAAAGTGAAAACGCTAATACTTCTGAGAAAGCAGGGTCTGAATCATCTGAAAAAACAACCCGTTCTGCTGATGATACTTCAGACAGAAAGATTCATTCTGTAAATGTGGAACAGCATAATGAAAGTATCGATATTATTGTTCAAGGCAATCAGAAATTAGTCTATACGTCCATAAAACAATCTTTTCCATTCGGGATTGCTGTATATCTGCCGGGAACGGCATTGACCAGTAATTTTCATACATCCAATCCTGACAATAAAAATATTGATGATCTTATTGTCAGTTATGCTGATAAAGAGAAAAAAACCATAAAAATAGAAATTCTGCTAAACAAGGATTTTGACTATGAAGTGGTGGAAAGCGGCAGTAATTTGAGGTTAACGCTGTCAGGCAATATGGGCAAAGACTTTGTAAAAACAGATGAGAATCCTGCGACATTGCCTGAACCTGAAACCCTGCTTGCAGAGGAAAAAACCATTGAAAAAATTATAGCTGAAGAAGCGGTTGTAATTCCAGATGAAACAGCCATCATAACAAACGACGTACGCATTGAAACCAAAGTAAGAGAGCCGGTTCCATACAGAATTGTCAAAGGTGAAAATGGTATTTCACTGTTTTTTGAACCATCGACCATTGACCCTCCTGAATTTAAAAAAGCAAAGAAAAAAGTGATAAGCAAGACTAAAAAAGAGGAAGTTACAGCAATCCAGACATCTTCAGATACATCTGATCAATCACAACCACTTCCTGCCCAAAAAAAGAGAGAGGAAAAGGATATTTTCAGCGCTGAAAAGAAATATACCGGTGAAAAAATCAAACTGGATTTTTATGAGACGGATATAAAAAATGTATTCAGAATTTTAAGAAGTGTTGGCAAGCTTAACTTTGCAATTGATAAGAATGTTGGGGGCAAAGTAACCTTAACACTTGAAAATCCGGTTCCATGGGATCAGGTGCTCGATCTTGTATTAAAGATGAATAGCCTTGGCATGAAAAAAGAGGGGAATGTTATCCGTATTGCAACCCTCGACTCTTTGAAAAAAGAGGAAAAACTGTTGCAGGATGCTATTGCAGCAAAGCAGAAATCTCTTGAGCAGAAAAAAAAGTTTGACCCGCTGGTGACAGAATATATACCCATAAATTATTCAGATGCAGAAGCGGATGTCCGGCCTCATATAGAGCAGATTCTTACAGAAGAGAGAGGCAGAATAAGTGTAGATACACGTACGAATATGATTATCCTGACGGATACGCAGGCAAAAATAGACCAGGCACGGGAAATGATTTACCATCTGGATCGGGTGACCCCGCAGATCATGATTGAAGCAAAGGTTGTGGAGGTGTCAAAGGATTTTACCCGGGAGCTTGGCCTTGGTTTAACATTGACTCAGTCCCGTGAAGAAACCTCAAGTGTTGGAAGCGACTGGGACTTTACCGTTGCTTTAAACTCCCCTGTCACTGCACCGGTTAATTCAGGTGATTTGAATTTCTGGAGAATTTTAGGTTCCAGTTATCTTAATTTAAATGCACAGATTGCGGCTTCTGAAGTAAAGGGAGATGTGAAAATTGTCTCTTCCCCAAGAATTCTTACCCTGGATAATAAAAAAGCAACCATTAAACAGGGCCTTGAATATGCATATCTTGAACGTGATGATTCAGGCGGCTCTGCAGTTAAATTTAAGGATATTGACCTTCTGCTTGAAGTGACACCCCATGTGACCCCGGATAAAAGGATTGCAATGCATGTATATATAACAAAAAATGACATTGCTGCAGTGACAGATGGTGTCCCATCTCTTTCAACCAATGAAGCTGAAACTGAATTACTGGTGAATGATAGTGATACCATTGTAATTGGCGGAATTGTAAAAACATCTACTGAAGACAGCACCACAGGAACACCCATACTTTCAGATATCCCCTATATTGGAAAACTTTTCAGAACTGATAGAGATAAACACAGCAGAAATGAGCTTTTAATATTTATAACACCTAAAATTGTTCAGTTAGATCAGAAAAAAAATGCGTTTACATCTAAAAATCAGTAAGGTTTAAAAGCCTCTTTTTTGCTTCTTTTGAGAGGGGCGATACCGGAGGTGCAAACTTGATTACAAGCTTCCACGATTTCTTTGCCTGCTCATATTTTTTAAATACTTCATAAACCTTTGCAAGATCAGAATGCAGAATGGCTGCTTTTGGGTTCTGCATGAGATTATAATGCAGGAATCTGAGTGCCTGGCTATAATGTTCCCTTTGAATAAAAATGGATGATATCCCATGGAGAGCGACCAAAAAGCCGGGTTTTATATCCAGGGCTTTTTTAAAATACGATTTGGCTTCTTTATACTTCCCCTGATGAAAATAGACCCAGCCAAGGTTGGTTAAAGAGGTTTCAGGGTCCGGGCATAAAATGTTTTCAGACACCTCCTTAAAGCACCTAACGGCCAGTTTCCATTTTTTTTGTTTAATATAAATGGCGCCCAGATTATTTTTAGCCTGCAGATAATCTGGTTTCAGCTGTAACGCTTTTTTTAAATGTTGTTCTGCAAGAGTGTATCTATCCTTTGCCAGGTAAACAAGACCCAGGCTGTTATTAAGATAGGGATCATCAGGAATGATCTCATAGGCTTCAAGCAGTTTTCTCAAAGCCGCTGTATATTGACCTGAATGATAATACACCTCTCCTAACTGCTGTGTTTTAATAGCGATCTGGAACTCTTTTTCTGAACCGATATCTTTTGATGCACATGAAACTAAAAAAAGAAAAATAAACAATAAATAAGATATCTTTCCCATATAAATATTTTCCTCTATTGGGCTTGTGAATTACCGCCCGTTGTGATGATCTTTATATTCTCTTTTTCCAGATATTTTTTTGAATCCTGACTGACCGGTTCAATAGAGACAAAAATTTTATCACTCTTTTTAGCGGCATACAAGCCATAAACATTTCCAAAATTAATTAACAGATCGGCATCATCATGCCTCACCACCCTGCCGAACTCTGCCTCAAGATTGATATGGTTAGACGACAAATCCATAATTTTACCGGGGCCATTTTTTCCTGGAAAATACATTTTACCCTGACTCAAAAGGGTACCGCCAATCAATGCAGAATATTTTTTTAACTGCGCCAGTTCATGGGCATCAATTTTGCGCCGCGCTTCTGCTATTTTTTTTCTCGCTGAAAATTCTATAACCGGGATATCAATTTTTCCAGGAGAACTCTGTTCATACGCCTCATTATATTTATAGATAGAATATTGCTTGTAAGAAGTTTTCACCCCTTTTGCCTGAGAAACAGATACAAAGGGATGCAGAATATATACATAGAGTGCTGTGACAATAAGAACAGATATTATATAAGAAAAATCTTTTTCCATAATTCATATGAAAGATCTGTTAAAAATTTTACAGCCTGTTCTAATTTTGATGAACCTGTAAAAAGTCCGATTTTGGCAATTTTT
>CAYZCC010000073.1:3538-9983 GCA_964476805.1 uncultured Desulfobacula sp. | reverse complement strand
TGATGCAATTCAAACTCTTACAACTTCCATTAAAAGATCAAGAGCAGGGCTTGCCTTGCCTGATCGCCCCATAGGTTCTTTTCTGTTTACCGGCCCGACAGGTGTGGGTAAAACTGAAGTGGCAAAGCAGCTTGCCTATAATATGGGAATCGAATTTTTAAGATTTGACATGAGTGAATATATGGAAAAACATTCGATCTCAAGACTTATAGGTGCACCTCCAGGATATGTAGGATTTGATCAGGGGGGCATTTTAACAGAGAAAATAAGAAAATTTCCCCATTGTGTTCTTCTCCTTGATGAAATTGAAAAAGCTCACATGGATCTTTATAACATTCTTTTACAGGTCATGGATTATGCAACTCTAACAGATAATAACGGAAAATCAGCTGATTTCAGAAACGTTGTCATTATTATGACATCCAATGCAGGGGCAAGGCAGATGGACGCCAATACAATTGGATTTGGCTCCCAGCCATCAGATATGAACTCCAAGGGACTGAAAGCAGTTGAAAAAGTTTTCAGTCCTGAATTTCGTAATCGTCTGGATAATATTATTCAGTTTAACCCTCTCGCTGTTAAAATTATGGAAAAAATTGTTGATAAAAACATGAGAGAGCTCAAATCCATGCTGAATGCTAAAAAAGTGGCCTTAAACTATTCAGCAAAAGTACGATCTTATCTCGCAAAGAGGGGGTATGATCCTAAATTTGGTGCAAGACCTCTTGCAAGGGTAATCCAGATAGAAATCAAGGATAAACTTACCGATGAAATTTTGTTTGGCAGACTTGCAAAGGGAGGTAAAATTTCAATAGGCCTGAGAAATGAAAAGCTTAATTTTATATTTAAAAGCTGAATGCCCCTTTTCAAATTATCAGAAACATTAGAATTCCCCCCGGCTTGGCTTTCAAGGTCTGACGGGCTGTTGTGTATTGGAGGAGATTTGTCCTCCAAAAGGCTTATCCTTGCATATAAAAATGGAATATTCCCATGGTTTCCTAAAGATGAATTGCTGCTATGGTGGTCTCCTGATCCAAGACTTGTACTTTTCCCCGGAGATATCCATGTTTCAAAAAGTTTGAAAAAAAAAATTAAAAGATCACCATTTGAGATTAAAATTGATAATGCGTTTGAAAAAACGATTCAATCATGTGTCCTTGTTAGAAAAAAACAGGATGAGGATACATGGATTACACCTCAAATGGTTGATGCATACACAAAACTTCATCACCTAGGATATGCGCACTCCATTGAAACCTGGAGAGACGATAATTTAGTGGGAGGTTTATACGGCATTTGTATTGGGGGCTCATTTTTTGGAGAGTCCATGTTCACCTTTGAAAGTGATGCATCTAAAATTGCTCTGGCTGCACTTGCAAAATTTTTAAAAAACAATAATTTTGATATAATTGACTGCCAGATGACAACACAGCATCTTATCCATATGGGTGCCGTTGAAATTTCCAGAAACAGTTTTCTCGATATTATTGAACAATCTGTTAAAAGGGAGGATGTTAATAACATATGGAAAAGTGATATTTCTCTCTCTTTTTCGCAGCCAGCTTGACAAACAAAAATTTTACAGGCATCATTATATCCCTATCACAAATAACTTGAGGGGCCGTACAATGCTTTTAAAACTATTTTTATGTTTTACCCTGATTCCTGTTTTTGAACTCTATTTATTAATCAAAATCGGAAGTGTTATTGGAGGCTTCAATACAATTTTACTGGTTATTTTAACAGGATTCACAGGTGCCTGGCTGGCCAGAATGGAAGGTATGAATACCATGATGAAACTGAGAATGAATCTGCAGCAGGGTATCATGCCTGCAGAAGAGTTGATTGATGCAGCCATCATATTTGCTGCCGGTGTTGTATTATTAACACCAGGTCTTATTACAGATGTCTTTGGTTTGGCTTTGTTATGGCCCGTTACAAGGAACAAATTTAAGCAGATGATGAGGAACAAGTTTGTTCATCAAATATCATTTAAGGATTAAATGGAAATCAAAGAACAAATATTAAAAATGGTCCAAAAAAAAGAGAGTGATCTGCCAACTCTTTCCGGTGTTATTGATAGAATTGTCAGTGCTGCTTCAGATGATAAGACAACCACAAAAGATTTGGCCGAAATTATCTCTTATGATCAGGGAATGAGCAATCAATTGCTGAAACTTGCCAATTCAGTTTATTATGCCCAGCAAAAAGATGTGGAGACAATTAAAAGAGCCATTACCGTTATAGGATTTGATGAAATTATCGGTATTGCCCTTGCCATAGGAATTCTATCCTCTTTTTCAGATAAATCAGGACTAAGACTTGATATGAAGGCTCTATGTTTACATGGTATAGGCGTAGCCATTGTGTCAAAGGAACTTGCCAAAAGAACAAATCCCGAAATAGCTAATAAAATTTTTGTTCCAGCACTTCTCCATGATCTGGGTAAAGTGATGCTGTCGATATATTTTAGAGATGATTATAGAAAAGTCAGACAGTTTGCGATTGATAAGAACAAAACTCTCTATTTTGCAGAGAGTGCTATTTTAAAATTAGATCATGCAATACTCTCTGCTCTTTTGATGAAACGCTGGAATTTTCCACAATCCATTGTGATTCCGTGCAGGTTCCACCACAACCCTGAATCTGCACCCATTAAATTCAGACAGCAGTCTCTGATTATTAACCTGGCAGATTATCTTACCCAGAAGGCGCAAATTGGTCACAGTTGTAATCCAGTTGCTGTCACTGTCAAAAATTCTATAAAAAAGATTGGTGTCAATGAAACAGAACTAAAACTTCTGATTGATCAGATAAGGGGAAAAGAGAGTGAAATAAAAGAGTTTTTTAATATAATTACTCAGGCATAGGCGTAAAATAACTCTCTTAAAATTATTTATCATTTTTTTTTCTCCATTGTTGAAAACCACTGTTTTAATCTCTCTAATCCCTCTTTTGTGGAGATCTTTGGGTGGTATCCCAAATCTTTTTTGGCCTTTGAGATATTAAACCAGTGGGATGTGGCAAGTGATACAGCTACAAATCGTGTCATTGGAGGATCTTTTTGAATATTAAAAAGCCGATAAAAAAATTCAAAGACTGCACCTGCCATATACGCTGTTTTTTCGGACACCTCTCCTTTTACCGGGGGTCGGCCTGCAGCCATTAGAATTCCATCAATCATATCCCATACATGAACAGGATTATCCTGACTTATAAAATAGATATTTCCGGATAACAGAGGATTTTCTGACAGCTTTACCAATGCAAGCGTGTGTGCATCTGCTGCATTGTCAATATAGATGGTGTCTACCAACGTATCTTTTTTGCCAATTTTTTTTAATTTTGAGGTCCTGGCAAGAATTCGTGGTATGATATGATTATCTTCAGGTCCCCAGATCATGTGAGGACGTAATATAATTGTATTTAAACCCTCTCTGGAAGCTTTTTTCACTAACTTTTCACCTAACGCCTTGGTTTCAGGATAAAAAGCCATATACCTTTTTGAATAGGGAGCCGTTTCGTCAATTTTTTTTTTATCATGTCCATCAAATACAACGCTTGGTGAGCTGGTATGAATCAGGTATCTAATTTTGTTTGTAAAACATGCAGATATTACATTTTTCGTCCCGGTTACATTGACACGATAAAATTTTTCATAAGCTCCCCACATACCCGGTTTAGCTGCAACATGAAACACCGCTTCCATATTTTCAAAAGCTTTTGTAACAGCCTTTTTATCTGCTATATCTCCTTGTATCTGTTTCACACCAATTTTTTCAAGTTCAGGATAAAAATTTCTTGAAAAAGAGGTTACGTTGCATCTCTTCTCCAATAAATTTTTTATGATGGCTTTACCAAGAAAACCGCCGCCTCCGGTTACCAATATGTTTTTTATCTGCATCTGATTTGCCTTTTCTTACCTTTCCTTATTGAATCTTTTTTATATTCAGATACCATAGAGTTGATAAAATCTCTATTAAACTTTTATTCTTATTTCATTTATGATGAACCTGTAAAAAGTCCGATTTTGGCAATTTTTGGGTCGTAACATACTGAAATTATATATAGCGACTTTGTCATTTTTGACTTTTTACGAGACCATCATTTATATATATATGATAAAAGTGTTGTCTTTATCAATATTTGAAAAGGTGGTTGTTTTGGATAAAAATGAAGAAGTGTTGTGCATAAGAAAAAAACTTTTGCCTGAATCCTGGGTGAACCTAAAAAGTATTGTACCCTTAAATCTGGACAAATTTGTTCAAAAGTGCTCTCAGGCAGGCTTTGAATTTATAAAACGTTCAGATGCTGAAAATGACTCCTCATATAAGCAGATAATCCCTTATATAGTTCTTCAGACCACAGATCATAATAAAACAGCTGTCTATCAACGCAGGGGAAGTGAACAGCGTCTCCGCGATCTATGGTCTTTAGGGGTTGGCGGACATATTAACCCTGTTGATATGAGCAGCCAAAAAAAGACATTTAAACAGATCTTAACTGCAGGCATCAATAGAGAATTGGGTGAAGAGCTTGATCAAATGCCAGTAAAAAACACTCCTGAATTTATTGGGTTAATCAGTGAAGATATTACAGATGTCGGCAAGGTCCATCTGGGCGCTGTTTTTAGGATCAAGACAAATCACCCTGAAAAATTTATGCCCGGAGAGGAGCTTTTTCAATTTAAATGGGTAAAAACCAGTCACCTCTCTGGGCTGAATCTGGAACTGTGGTCTGAAATGGCAAAGGAACTTTTAGCAAAAAATTAACTTACAGACTGATTGACAGCAAAATTGACGCCTCAGTGATTCCAGGATTTATCAGAAGTCTTGTTAATGCATGCCTGATAGACAAAGAGAGGGTCTCTCTTTGTAAGACGCTTTATCTGTTTTTGCAAGGCAGAGATCAGGACAACGGCTTATTTTTGTGTAAAATAGGTTTCAATAAGATCCACAGAAAGCCCTATATAAGTTTCAGGTGTCAGTAATCTCATTCGCTCTTTAAACTCTGAAGGAACTTTTTCAAGCGTATCAACAAATTCATCTAAATCTTTTTTAGTAATCTGATGACCCCGGGTCAGTTTTTTTAGTCTCTCATATGGATTATCTTCACCAAATACCCTCATGGCAGTCTGAAAGGGTTCTGCAAGAAGTGCCTGATTATCGTTCAGATCTTTTTGTATTATCTCTCTATTCAAATCTATTTTTGACAACCCTTTTTGACAATTTTTTATTCCAATTATAAAATATCCAAACAGTGATCCAAGGTTTCTTAAAACAGTGCTGTCGGTTAAATCTCTCTGAAACCTTGATTTTTGAAGTTTAACACTAAGATGTTCCATCATTGATATGGCCAGACCCATATTGCCTTCAGAATTTTCAAAATCAATCGGATTGACCTTGTGAGGCATGGTAGAAGAACCGGTCTCTCCCTCTTTAATTTTCTGTTTAAAATAACCAAGGCTTATATAGCCCCACATATCCCGGTCAAGATCAACAATAGATGCTGCTGCTCTGGTCATGGCATTCAGGACAAAAGCGATTGAATGATTGGGATTTACCTGGGTTGTAAAAAGTATTGGCTCAAGATTTAGATGGGTGGATAAAAATTTTTGTGAAGCCTTAATCCAGTTAATTTCAGGATAGACAAAATAGTGTGCATTGTAATTGCCGGTTGCACCATTAATTTTTGCTTGAACATTGTGCTGGTCAATAATATTTTTTTCCTGTAAAAGCCGCCAGGCAAAATTGATAAACTCTTTACCCGCTGTTGTAGGGCTTGCCGGTTGGCCGTGGGTCCTTGACATCATTGGGATTGATTTGTATCGCTGCGCTTTTTGTTCTAAATCATCAATTAGCTGTCTTAGTAAACCAGTGGCTATTTTTTTCCCTTTATCAACCATTAAAGCATGGGAGGTATTGTTAATATCATCTGAGGTACATGCAAAGTGAACCCACTCCTTGATATGTGAAAGCCCAGCGGTATCAAGTTGTTTTTTAATGAAGTACTCTACGGCTTTTACGTCGTGGTTTGTATCTTTTTCTATATCCTTGATTTTTTCAGCATTTTCCAGAGAAAAATTTTCGTTTATGGCATCAAGTTTTTTTATATCTATATCACCACTCTTTGGAAGTTTTAGATCAAATATAATAAATTTGAGCCATTCAATTTCAACAAATATCCTATGTTTAATCAATCCATACTCAGAAAAAATCTCAGTAAGCTCTCTTGTCAGTTTAGCATATCTTCCATCTAAAGCAGTTAGTGCCTCTATCATCTGTTCTTATTCCACTATTTAAAAATTTTTGATTTTTCCAATTTAAAATCTCTTATCCTTATTAAACGTCATGAAAAATAGCAAGCAGTTTTGATTTTTATCCGCGGTAATTTTGTTCTAACATTTAAGTGAATTCATTAACGGACACTTTTAATTTAAAATCAT
>CAYZCC010000073.1:0-3528 GCA_964476805.1 uncultured Desulfobacula sp. | reverse complement strand
CTACCTATCACTTTTTAACAAAAATTTATAAAAAAGGCCAAATTCAGTTGCAGGAGAGTAATTTATGGCATTAACAAAAACAGTCATAGCAGAAAAAATTCAAAATAAACTTGATTTGTCCAGAACTGAAACCTATGAACTCATGGAAGAATTTCTCGAAATCATAAAGCAAAACATTGAAAACGGTGAAGACTTAATGATCAGCGGTTTTGGAAAATTTTGTATCAACGAAAAAAAATCAAGAAAAGGCAGGAATCCCGCAACGGGTAAGGAAATGACTCTGCCTGCAAGAAGGGTTGTCACATTCAAATGCTCAGGAAAGTTAAGAAACCTTCTTAATCCTTAGACCTGTTTCCGCATATCAATGTTTTTTCCAGAGCAATTTATCACCCGTATCATCCTTGTAACTCTGATTGGTTCTTATCTTATTGATAATCTTGCAGATTTTTTAAACCTTGGAAACTTAAACCAGACTCTCCCAGACGAATTTAAAGATTATTACAAAAACGAAAAATATATCAAATCCCAGAATTACCTGAGAACAAATACTAAATTTGGATTTATCACATCAAGTTTTGATCTGATCATTATCTTGTCATTCTGGTTTTCAGGCGGGTTTCAATATATTGATTCTTTTGTCAGATCGTTTGAATTGGGATCCATTATAACAGGGCTTCTCTTTACAGCCACTCTTGTGGCATTAAAATTTTTGATATCTCTGCCTTTTAGTATCTATTCCACGTTTGTGATTGAAGAAAAATTTGGATTTAACAAAACCACACCCATGGTGTTCATAACCGATATTATAAAATCAATTATTCTTTCAGCCGTTCTCGGTGGGATACTGTTGTCAGTAATTTACTGGTTTTTTGAATCGGGTGGACAGCATGCATGGATTTTTTGCTGGGGTGTCTCCACAATCTTTCTTCTTGTGGTGCAATATATTGTTCCCACCTGGATTATGCCTCTGTTCAACAAATTTACGCCAATGGAAGAGGGTCCTCTGAAAGATGCTATTTTCAACTATGCCAACTCAATTGATTTCTCGCTTTCCAATATTTTTATCATGGATGGATCAAAAAGAAGCAGCAAATCAAATGCATTTTTTACAGGATTTGGGAAAAACAAAAGAATTGTTCTTTTTGATACTTTGGTAAAAGAGCAGACCACTGAAGAAATTGTTTCAGTCCTTGCCCATGAAATGGGACATTTTAAGAAAAAACACATTCTCAAACGTATGGTGACAGGCATCATCCAGATGGGATTTATCTTTTTTCTCATATCAATATTTATCTCCCATGAAGGTTTGTTCCATGCTTTTTTTATGGAAAAAGTATCCATTTATGCAGGGTTGATTTTTTTTAGTATGCTCTATTCACCCATTGATCTGTTTGTCTCTATTATTCTTCAAATTTCATCCAGAAGAGATGAATATGAAGCAGACAAATTTGCTGTTAAAACGCTTAATAACAGTAGCGGTTTAATTAATGCGTTGAAAAAATTATCTGTCCATAATCTTTCAAATTTAACACCCCATCCCTTTTATGTGTTTTTAAACTACTCTCATCCGCCGGTACTGGAGAGAATAAATATATTGAAATCTTTATAACTTATTTTATTGATGCTTTTTTAATATTGAGAGAACAGATTCGATGGCAAAATTGATCGTCACTGCAGATATACACGGCAGCTATTCCTCCTGGCTGACCATAAAAACTTTTTTAAGTCTCAATGATGGCCTTGTCATTGCAGGCGATCTTTTTGATACAAAATATGGAAGGTTTTCAAATTCTGATTTTCAACCGGATTCCATAAAAAATGATTTAAAAGAGTTTAATCATGATTTATATTATGTATATGGCAACTGTGATGTTCCCTCTTTTTTCCCTGGATACAGTGAAAAAATGATCTTCTCCGCTTTTAACCGACAGGTTTTTCTTCACCATGGGCATCGACCCCGAAATGATCATAGAACGAGCGATATTATTATTCAGGGCCATACCCACCACTATTCTGTGTTAAAAAAAGAGGGACGTATCTTCATGAATCCAGGCTCGATTACATATTCGAAAAGCGGTATATCAACCTATGGTATGATTGATAATGCCTCAGTCAGTATTATTGATATAGAAACAGGTAACAGATTAATCTCCATGCCGTATTAATTTAATCTTTGCCAATGGGGTTAACCGGATTGTTTTATTATGATGCAATTGTAATATGGGATCGTCTCTTGATAAATTTATGCGCTGGAATTAAGTATGGTGTTGTTTCCATGTATGATCAGAGACTGGCAGGAATTTGATAAATGTATAATTTTTATTTCCGGGAGCAGATAGAATGAAAGGGTATGAATTTGCCGGCATACACGCTGGTATTAAAGGTAATGGTAAAAAAGATCTTGGACTGATATACAGTAAAAAGCCTGCAGTTGCAGCGGCATTATTTACAAAGAATAGAGTCATTGCAGCGCCTGTCATTATTGGAAAAGAGAAAATCAAATCGGGTTTATGTCAGGCAGTGCTGGTAAACAGTGGCAATGCTAACTGTTTTACAGGACAAAAGGGAATTGAAAACGTAAAGTTATGTTCGAAGAATATATCACAGAGACTTGGAATTAATGATGATCTTGTTTTTATTTCATCAACAGGTGTCATCGGCGTAAATTTACCCATGGATAAATTTGAAGTCGGGATTCCTGAAATTACACAGTCTCTTTCTCAAAATCATGTGGATAATTTTGCCAATGCTATTCTTACCACTGATACCCATAGTAAAATTGTAGAACATAGTACTAAAATTAATGAAACGAAGTTCTCAATTATGGGAATTGCGAAAGGGTCTGGTATGATAAAGCCTGACATGGCTACCATGCTTGCCTACATATGTACAGATGTAAAAATCAGTGCCAGAGACCTGAAAACTGCATTAACAATTGCCAATAAAAAATCCTTTAAAAGGATCAGTATTGATGGTGATACCAGTACCAATGATACTCTTTTAGCACTTGCAAACAATACTTCCCTGGTTGAAATCAAAAGTGATGAGTCAAAAAAAAGCTTTCAGAATATTCTGGATCAAGTCTGTCTTGAACTTGCATCAATGATTGTAAGAGATGGGGAGGGAGCGACTAAATTTGTAAAGATCACAGTTAAAGGTGCTGCGACCAAAAATGATGCCTTTAAAGCATGCGAGACCATTGCCCAGTCCAACCTTGTTAAGACAGCCATTTATGGAGAAGATCCTAACTGGGGGAGAATCACTGCTGCTGCCGGCCGGAGTGGTGCTGATGTAGATCCTGAAAAAATGGATCTCTTTTTTGACGAACATGCACTTGTTTTAAAAGGCAGGTGGCTGGGCGCCAAAGCAGAACAGAAATGTGCTTTGATTATGAAAAACAGTGAAATACATATCACTCTTGATTTAAACATAGGATGTGAGAGTGATTATTTTTTGTTTTGTGATTTTAGCAAGGATTATGTAAAAATCAATGCAGAATACAGGTCATAACATGATGATCAGATACAA
>CAYZCC010000072.1:0-10001 GCA_964476805.1 uncultured Desulfobacula sp. | reverse complement strand
TTTGTTAGGAGAAAGAAAGTTAGTCAGTAATTTTTAAACCCGAAAGTTGAGTTAACAGGTATAAGAACTAAGAAAATAAGAAGGTGTTGGCGGTATTTTTATGGAGTCTGATTATGACACAAATATTATCAATTAAACCGGCTGAAAAAGGCACGGCAATTGTCACCATTGCTCCGGTTGATGAAAATGGAGTTGCCCTGACCATCGGGCAGCTTACCACTCCGCAATGGCAGCTTATGAAAACAGACGGTACGGTTGTTAATGGCCGTAACTTTGCCACTTGTGCTTTAACAGCTTTAACCTGGGTGCTGCAGGGTGATGACCTTGCAATCTTTGGCCCACGTGATTCCGGTACAAGAAGACTGAGTTTTCAGGCAACTTATGACAGTTCGGATGGTAATGGTTTGCCTTTAAACGATGAATGCGAGTTCACGATTAATCAGTTGCTCGGGCAGACAGATAATTCATAGGAGATCATGATGGATAAAGAACTTTGCAAAATTGCAGCCCAATATATCAATGATGTATATAAATTAGGCCATCTTGATTATTATAATGTAGGCTCTACAGAATGGATTGATACCATTGCTGATGTTGGATATAAAGGGAAACCACTCCAAATTCTGGCCATTGGTGGATCTGATGAGATGATCGACTGGTTTTGGAATGCCGCGCTTGCATCCTTATTATATACAGTTGGTCAGAAACCTAAAAAGGCCAAGGAATTGATTATTTCAAATTGATAAAAAATTACCCCGGATGGATAGCTCGGAAGGGGCAAAAATGATTAAAAATAAAAATTTTAAATTTCTGATATTGTGTGAAATTCTACATCTTACAACCTATAAATTGATAAAACCCCGCCAGTCAAGGATATTGGCGGCATGCGGCTTTTCATCTCCGAAACTCCTATTATACACATAAAAGCGTAAAGGCTCGCAGCAAAATGCTGAAAGCCTTTAATATCAAAATGGTGATCCCACGGGGAATCGAACCCCGGTTTCCGGCGTGAGAGGCCAGCGTCCTAACCGCTAGACGATGGGACCGTTAAAATCATATTTATATTTATAATAAGTAAGATGTGTTGTCAATAAAATTAGGGGTTTAGGCGGGTTTCTTTCTCTGGCCTTTTTTAAAGCCGAAAATCAGATATATCAGCCAGCCTATGAGGGGGATGATGGCAATTATGTGCCAGGTAATTTTAGCTTTTGATGATCCAAAATCCTTAAGAATAATGTCGATCAGAGCAAACATGGTAAAGCCAAGGGAAATACCAAAAATAATCAGGATATATATAGTGAATTTATCCATAGGTAAGAGGGCTTATTTCTTTAGTTTATCTGAAATTTTTAAAAGGGCATCAACATAATAGTTGCTGTGGTTATATGTAAAAAGAACTTCATGCTGCCTCTGCCTTGAAATTCCTGATTTCCAGCCGTGATGTTTTAAATAGTTTGCCACGCTGAATATGGCATCGGCATGGGTGAACAGGTCAATTTTACCATCACTGTTTCCATCCCTTGCAAAGGTGAGGGCACTGGATGGTATGAATTGAGAAATCCCCATAGCGCCTGCATATGAACCTTTTATCGCTTCAGGAGCAATATGTTCCCTCTCTGAAAATCTGATTAAAGATTTGAGTTCTTCATATCCCCATTTTGAACGGTTTTTAACCTTTTTAATAAAATCCTCTTTTCTGGGTTTATTCTTCGTGGGAGTAGACTTCCACACCCTGTTTTTCAGTGTCTCATCTGTTAAGGCTGCCATGCTGGAGAGCATATTTATTACGGTTCTTTTGCCAAGATATGTACCCAGCCGGGTCTCAACAAGCAGAATAGCAGTAATAATTTTTTTATCCACACCATAAATTTTTTGTGCCCGGTCAAGTGCATCCTGATGTTCATCCATATATTTTAAAGCGTTTGCAATGGATTTTTTTGAACTGAACTGGTCATAATCAAGGCTTGATTCCGTATGAATAAAAAACAGGGAAACACCTTTGGGGTTGAAATAGACATTGTCATTGGAAAATAGTTGTTCAATTCTGCTTTTTTCAAATCCATCATTGATAAGTTTTTGAATTAATGATTTAAATTCATCTCCCTTTTTAATCTCCTCTCCTGACAGTGGCGAAGATAACATTAAAAATATAAAAACCAGAAAGACAGCAATCTTGTTAATCAATTTTGACAGCTTTATTCCCATGGAATTTGTATCACTCCTCTTCACCCTATAAAAAACAGCATATACAGCAGATCAGCCTCTCCAATAAAAAATTTTAATTTCTTATATCTTATTTTTAGTTAGAATGCATCAAAAAAATATGAAGAAAAATCATCCGGTCATATACATATACAATATACATATACAATTGATATGACCGGATGATTTGATCGGCTTTAAAATCCTCTATTGAGGAACCGATGGGATATCAACTTTAAAATTTAGTGTTTAAATTCAGTGTTAAATATCATAATAGAGATAAAATTCATGGGGGTGAGGACGGCTGATAACTGGTTTAACCTCATTTTCCATTTTATAATCAATCCAGTATTCAATTACATCTTTGGTAAACACATCCCCTTTGAGCAGAAAATCATGATCCGCTTTTAAGGCATCTAATGATTCTTCAAGGGAGCCTGGCGCCGATTCCATTTCAGCCAGCTCTTCAGGAGGAAGGTCATAGATGTTTTTATCCATGGGATCCCCTGGATCAATTTTATTCTGAATACCATCTATCATTGCCATTGCAATAGCTGAAAACGCCATATATCCGTTGCATGATGGATCCGGGGTCCTGAATTCAAGACGTTTTGCCTGAGGGGATCCGGAGTACATTGGAAGACGGATGGCAGCACTTCTGTTTCTGGATGAATAGGCAAGGTTAATGGGTGCTTCAAATCCTGGAACCAGTCTTTTATATGAGTTGGTGGTTGGATTTGTAATGGCACAGAGGGCTTTGCAGTGTTTCATGATACCGCCAATGGCGTAAAGGCAGTCCTCGGAAATACCTGCATATTTATTACCTGCAAAAAGAGGGTTGCCCTCTTTCCAGAAACTTATATGTGTATGCATGCCGGTGCCATTGTCACCATAAAGAGGTTTTGGCATGAATGTTACCGTGTGATTATATTTTGCAGCAACATTTTTAAGGACATATTTAAACCATGCAAAAGTATCTCCCATGTTTAAAAGGGAGTCAAAACGAAGATCAATTTCAGACTGGCCTGCTGAAGCCACTTCATGGTGCTGGCACTCCATGGCAATTCCAAGGTCCTCAAGTGTCAGCATCATTTCTGTCCGCATATCCTGGTATTTATCTGTGGGCGGCAGAGGGAAATATCCATGTTTCGGCCGGATTTTGTATCCAAGGTTCTGGGTGTTATCGTCAGATGTATTCCAGTGTGCCTCAGGGGAATCAATTTCAAAAAATGAGGCATTGGGCTCTGATGCATACCTGATATTATTAAAAATAAAAAATTCAGGTTCGGGACCCACATAAATGGTGTCTCCGATACCAGTGCTCTTAAAATATTGTTCAACTTTCCTGGCAATACCTCTTGGGTCACGACTGTAAGCTTCCTGGGTAATCGGATCATGAATATTCCCCATTATGGCAAGTGTGGGCACTTTAAAAAAGGGGTCAATTTTTGCCGTGGAGGGTTCCGGGATAACTATCATGTCAGAGTTATCGATATTCTGCCATCCACGCATGCTTGATCCATCAAAGCCAAACCCGTCTTCAAAGGCGGATTCCCCAAACACTCCAATGGGAACACTGAAGTGATGCCATGTTCCAATAAAATCTGTGTAACGGATATCAACGACTTTTACACTGTTTTCCTCAATCATTCCCATTACATTCTGTGGTGTCATTTTACTTCCTTTCATTTGACTATTAAATTAATATAAATAATTAAATTACAAATTAATTAAGATGAACCTGTAAAAAGTCTGATTTTGGCAATTTTTGGGTCGTAACATACTCAAATTATATATAGCGACGTTGTCATTTTTGACTTTTTACGAGACCATCAATAATTAAATTACAAATCAATTAATCTGTTCATAAATTTATTTTATTTCTTCACATTTATAAAAGTCAATATTTAAAAATTTTTTACAATGCTTTTGTTCCTGTTTCGCCTGTCCTTACCCTGACAACCTGTTCAACAGGCAGGACAAAGATTTTACCATCTCCAATCTTACCGCTGTTTGCAGCATTTCTAACTGTTTCAACTGTTTCGTCAGCACGTTCAGCAGTGACAACCAGCTCAATTTTTATTTTGGGTATAAAATCTACAACATACTCCGCACCCCTGTATATCTCTTTATGGCCTTTCTGTCTGCCATACCCGCTTACTTCTGTCACAGTCATTCCATAAATCCCAATCTCACTTAATGCTTCTTTGACATCATCAAGTTTAAATGGTTTTATGATGGCTTCAATTTTTTTCATTCATTCTCTCCTCTGTTTCAATTACTGGAAGACTTTCCAAAACCGCATCTTTAATCTGCTCAAGCCTTTGTTCTGATTCGATTTTTGCATCATTTTCAAGATCTTTAATATAAAAAACATCCAACACCTGATCCACCTTGGTGGTGACCATGGCCACATGAATATTGACATTACTTTGATAGAGAGCATTTGTAATGGAAAACAGAAGCCCATGAAAATCATAGGTAAAAATTTCAATAATGGTAAAGAAACTGGATGTTTCATTATCTATTTTAATGGCGTTTGTCCTGGGCTTTTCTCCCTGGGGTATTGTGAGCTTTCTGGGAATTTTTCTGAAAGCTTTATCCAGAAAATATTCATCACCAAGGGCATGGGAGAGATCTTCTTCCGCCTTTTGCCACTTCTCCCTCTCAAACAGTTTATCTTTTGGCTGTTTAACTTTAAATATGTCAAGCACGTGCTCTGCACCAAATGAATACGCCTGGGAACCGACAATATCCAGATCATTCATTAAGAAAACCCCGGCAATTTTTGAATAAACACCGGGTCTGTCTTTTGCGCAGATAACCACACTGCGTATGGGTGAATTTTTTTCATTTGATACCTGCCAGGCAAATCTTCTCTCTCCAAGATTATTAAAAAGATTTATATGGTTAACAATATCCTGGGCAGGCATATAGAGCAGATACCTTCGGGACATGGAGGCAAGCTGTCTCTCTATTGTATCTTTATCCCACATTTCACCGGTACGCTTTAAGACTATATTTTTCTTTTTTTTTATCAGCTTATGGGCTTTTCTGGATGCCAGTTCTCCTTTTTTAAGGATTCCCATGGTCTTTAAAAACAGATCTCTTAAAAGATGTTCTGTCCAGTTGTTCCACGCCTTCGGCCCGGTTGCCATGGAATCTGCAACAGTCAAAAGATACAGCATTCTTAACAGTTCTATCTTGCCGATTTTATGAGCCATTAACACGGCAGTCTCTTCATCGTTGATATCTCTTCTTGTGGCGGTCTTTATCAAAATCAGATGGTGGCTGATTAAAAACAGGGCATCTTTAATCTGTGTCCATTTAAAACCAAAGCGTTTTAAGACAGGGTGCGCTATTCTGGCACCAATTTCTGAATGCGCTCTGGAGGGCTCTGATTTGCCGATATCATGAAGCAGAGCAGCAAAAGTGAGTACATGTTTATTTCTTATTTCCTTGAATACAGAGCAGTAGAGTGTCTCCATTGGCGTATCGCTTTTTTTCCTGAAACTGTTTATTATCTGAACACACCTGATGGAGTGTTTGTCCACCGGGAACAGGTGATAATTGTCAAACTGAATCTTATTTACAATGGAGGAAAACTCTGGAATTAATTTTTCCAGCAGACCTGTTGTCAACATGACATTCAAAACATTAAATTCCCAGAAAGAGAGGGATAATATTTTTTTAAATATTTTTATGGCGCGAAGATCTTTCATAAGAGAATCATCCACAAGATGTCTGAACTCGTGAACAACTCTTCCGGCTTCAATGGAGAGGGGGATTTTTCTCCTGCCGCTTTCAAGAAAAATCTTTAATAAAAGCAGGGGTTCCTGAATTATTGTTACATTATTGGCAAAACAGAGCCTTCTTTTTTTTATTATTAAACCATCTGTTTTTGTGGGAAGGGTTTTGCTATGCTTTTTTTTAATCCGGATACTGCTTAAAATATCCTCAAATGTTATCTGGTTGATAACCGAGAAGTTCTGCAATTTCAGTCTGATATTCAAAATGAAGCGTGTCGCATTTTCGTTTTATAAGATAGTGTAAGAAATTTCTGGTTTTCCATATGTGCTTTAAGGATTTTTCCAGGGTAAGATATTCATCATGTGATAAAAAAAAATTGTACTCCAGATCTCTTCTTGTCTTGATGTTGGATTTAATTTTTGCATACCATAAAAGGGTATGATAATCTCTAAGGCCGCCAAATCCTGATTTTAAGTTCGGAGCAATGCGGTATGTCGAGTCTCCAAAATCAAAATGCCGCTTCTCTCCATTTTCAAACAGGTAATTCAAGGTGCTTTGAAAGTGCGTATCAGCAAGATCCGTCCTGAACTGCTCCATAAAAGTGGTATAGATCAGTGAGTCACCGCATATAAATCTTGCATCCAGTATGGTGGTCAGGACATCAAATCTTTCAAAGGCCATGGAGAGGCATTCTTTTACACTCCTAACGGCATACCCGACTTCAAACCCGGCATCCCAGAGAGGATAAAGCAGCTCTTGAATAAAAGTTTCTATTTCCCGGGGAATGCTTTTATTAAACAGAATCATAAGATCAATATCAGAATGGATGCACTGTTCCTTTCTGCCATAGCCGCCAAGTGCAATCACGGCAAACGGTGATCCGTTCATGGCCATATTGCCTGCAGCCGTGCTGTTTTTAAACATGGTAATTAGATACTCATCAATAATGGATGCATGTTTTTCAAGGAATTCAACCGTTTTCCCATTCAGAAAACGGTTGATAAGATTCTCTCTTCTATGGATCAGTAGGTCTGCGTTTGTTTGATACATTTTTCATTGGCAGTGTTCTATGGATAAAAATATTGCCGCCGTTTTGGGTTAAAGGCAGCCGCAATGCAGGAATACTCTATTTATATTGTTTCAATCCTTTTCAACCCTTTTCAATCCTTTTCAATTTTTTCAGGCTCGCTTTGGTTTTGGTCAATGTCAATTTCAGATTTTTTGGTAGCTGATTTAAAGTTTTTGATACCCTTGCCCAGCCCGGCACCGATTTCAGGCAGTTTTCCCGCTCCAAATATAATAAGGATAATTACAAGAATAATTATCAGTTCCGGCATTCCTAATCCACCAATCATAACAAACTCCTATTTACTTTGTTATTAATCTATAGATATTAACACCCAGTCTATGACGTGTCAATATTTTAGAATTTTCATCTCAATTTTTAAATTACATTCTTGTAATATCTTGTTCCTGGCCGATTGTGAAAAAAGACTGGTGAAAATTTGTTTTGTGTTGATTTTTTATGTTTATTGTTGTTTTCTATATTGATTATAAACCAAAAGAGTGAACGAATATGGAGATTATGTATGTATAAGGAAACACAGAGTGAATTTCAGGGGGCAAAAAAATATGTCCTGGATCCGGAACTTGCCTCAATTGTCAACATCTCAATGAAACTTGAAATGCCGCTGCTATTAAAAGGAGAACCTGGAACCGGCAAGACCATGCTTGCCCATGCCATTGCAGAAAATTTAAATATGCCGTTAATTGTTTTAAATACAAAATCGAGCATGAAACTGGTTGAGGCACTGTACCAGTATGACACCCTTACCCGGTTAAATGATTCCAGATTCGGGGATTCCAGGCGGGATGTGAGTGATATTCAAGCGTATATCAAAATGGGGAAAATCGGCCAGGCATTCAGTGCGGACAGCAGGACCGTTCTGCTGATAGATGAGATTGACAAGGCAGATACTGATTTCCAGGATGATATGCTGGATGTGCTTGATCAGATGCAGTTTGATATCATTGAAACAGATCAAACGGTAACGGCACAGCACAGACCCGTCATCATCATAACATCCAATGCCAAAAAAGATCTTTCTGACCCTTTTCTTGGGAGGTGTAATTTCCATCATATTGCATTTCCTGAACCCAAAATGATGAGAAAAATAATCGGGGTTCATTTTCAGGATATTGATACAAAACTTGCACAAAATGCCATAGACTCTTTTTACCGTATGCGTGAAATTGACGGCGTTGAAAAAAAACCGGCAACAAGAGAGTTGATCAACTGGGTCAGAGCGTTGAATGCAGATCCTGATTTCAGGGCAGAGGATCTTGTTAAAGGGAAGCTGCCCTTTCTGGGTGTGTTGTTTAAAAAGAGTCCTGACTATGAAAGAGCAAAAAATATAACATCCAGAAGAGGCATGTTTTAATTGGCGGAGTTATGTTTTTAATATTTTTCTATACACTCAAAGAGATGGGCGTGCCTGTTTCTCCAACATCTTTTCTCACACTGCAGAAAGCTTTGCACAAAGGAATGATATCAACCCTTGATGAATTTTATACCAGTGCCAGAGCCATTCTTGTTAAAAGCGAGAGATACTTTGACCTCTATGACCAGGTGTTTGTACACCATTTCCAGGGGGTCCCCCTGCCTGAAAATGATGGTTTTGAAATTGATGAAATGGCACGAGGTATGCTGGACGAGTGGCTCAAAAACCCTAAAAAAATGGCAGATGCACTGGGGGTTGATGAAGAGCAGCTGAAAAATTTATCTCCTGAAGAGTTGATTGAATACTTTAAAAAGAGGTTAAAAGATCAGGAGGGGGAACACCATGGCGGATATAAATGGATTGGTACTGGCGGATACTCTCCGGTTGGGCATTCAGGACACCATCCAGGCGGCATGAGGGTGGGTGGAGAGTCCAGAAACAAATCGGCTGTAAAAGTTGCCAATGAAAGGCGGTATAAAGATTATTCAACATCAGGTCCCTTAACCCAGGCAAAAATTGGAGAAGCCCTGAAAAGACTGCGGAACATGATTCCGGCAGGCCCGATGGATAACATCAATATTGATGAAACCATCAAAGAGACCCTGCGGAACGCAGGTGAAATTGAACTTGTATTTAAAAGAGCCCTTAAAGATAAACTCAAGATTATCCTCGCTATTGATAACGGCGGATGGTCCATGGACCCATATATTCAGGTGGTGCAGACTCTTTTTGATTATGCAGGGGCACAGTTTAAAGAGGTGAAAACCTATTTTTTCCATAATACAATTTATGATTATCTGTGGGAAGATCCGACCCGGTATAAAAAGCCTAAAAGTATTATTGAATTTTCAAGACGGGACCCTGAAACAAGACTTATTATTGTTGGAGATGCCAGCATGGCACCCTATGAACTTATGGCCCATGACGGCTCCATCCATATCACTCAAAGAAGTGGCAGACCCAGTATAGAGCAGCTGAATTTCATGAGAAAAACATTTGCCCATTCCGTTTGGCTGAATCCTGTTTCGCAATCCATGTGGGGATATACTCATACCATTATGACCATATCAAAAATCTTCCCCATGTATGAATTATCCCTTGACGGGCTTGAAAAAGCAGTTACAAAACTGATGAGTAAACATTAAACACACGACTTAAACAGAAACAGGCCGATGAACTGAAAGCCGATCCAAACGGTGAGCTGATAGTTGATGAAGCAGGTTACAGCCGGTTCAAAGAAAAATTTGCCTTTGCCAATGTTGGATGGTGTACCGGGCTTTAGAGGGGGGAATGGGATGCTGTTGATGGTGTCAGATTTATGACATCCTGGCAGATTTTTCCCTGTTTGCTAACCGTCAGACAAATAATTAAAATAAATAATCACTAACAATTCCAGTATATTAGCAGTATTTCCTGTTGTCTGGCACAACTATTGCTCTACTTGTCTTTAACTTAATTACGAAACGACGAAGACAAGGAAAAAACATGAAACAGGCCATTAACAACATATCCGGTAAAATTTCCGGACTCTTTAAAGTGATCTTTAAT
>CAYZCC010000071.1:0-10043 GCA_964476805.1 uncultured Desulfobacula sp. | reverse complement strand
GTCTGAAGTTTTAAATTCTGTGTTGAAAAGAAAAATGCTGCTTAATTCATGAAATGTTCGATTTCATTTTTATCAACGCGTCCAGTGGCTCCTTTTTGAAGGGCAACTAAGGCACCTAGAGCATTTCCGAAACGACAGGCATATTCCAGACTTTTATTTTCCAAAAGTGAAAATAAAAACCCGGCCGAAAAACCATCCCCACTGCCGCAGGTATCCAGTGGATGAATTTTCCTTGAACAGACCTGTATGTTTTCGTCTTGATCTGAAATAGCGCAGGCGCCTTTCTCTCCAAGCGTGATAACACTATATTTTAAGTTTGTTTTTTCGATAATTTGATCCAAAAAACCACCCAAAGTCTTATATTGAATGTGAAGCGCTTCTGCGATAACAGCCACTTCCTGCTCATTCATTTTAAGAATAGTAGCTTGGGCAATAGACGAACTGACGATATCCAGGTCATAGCATCCTTTTCTTAAATTGATGTCCAAAAAGATAGGTTTCCCTTTAAATAACTCAAGAAGCTGTGTCAAAGTCCGTCTGGAGACAGCGGACCGTTGGGCAACAGTTCCGAAATAGAAGCATTGGGCTTTTTTTATTTTCTGTACCATTTTAGATGTCAACCGGATATGGTCAAACGCAACATCAGGATAGATTTTAAAATCAGGGCTCTTATTTTCATCCAGCCAGACATCGACACTCCCTGTCGGATACGCTGCATCGGTTTCTATGCAACTGGTTTCCATACCCATTTCCAGGGCTTGATCCAAAGCCTTTCTGCCTAGATCATCTGCTCCGACCCGGCTGAAAATAGTACTATTTACCCCCAATGTCTGCATGCGGTATGCGAAGTTAAATGGTGCGCCACCTAAAACCGGACCAGAAGGCAGAAGATCCCATAATATTTCTCCAAAAACAGATAAACTTGTTTCAGACATCAGTTATTTTCCTTCTTAATCCATCCTGGTGTTTTGTTGAATTCACCTTAATGTTTAGAACATTTGACAAGCCACTTGGGGGGGGGTAATGACCCGCTATGGGATTCCAGCCTTTCGTGTCCTTTATGTTTTCAGTTGTCACTAATTGGGTTGGAATCAGAATTAATATGGCAAAAACACCATCAATCCGATTATATTCCCGGTCATGCTCTGTGATCAGATAAGTCATGACATCAAATCCGCCTTCAATAGTTCCCCCACCGTTACGCTGATCTGAAAGTACGTTTATGTCCGGATATTTTGTTAAAACTGATTTGCAGCCGTAAGAATAATCAAATCAACTTACCGAACGATGCTGAGGAATGCAAAAAGCACCGGCTTGATGATTTTCAGGTGCCATGGCACCCGTCATGATCGCAACAGCATCAGACATTGTATGTGTTTTCGGATTAATTACAGCAATTCTCTTTCCGAGTCGATGAACATGAATTCTGTCGGCAACTTCGAATACATGTGGCATATTATGACTTATCAAAACAACGGATAAACCACGCTTTTTGACATCCCTGATAAGATTCAGGACTCGACCGGATTCTTTCACTCCTAATGCTGCTGTCGGTTCATCCATAATAACCACCCGGCTTCCAAATACAGCGGCTCTTGCAACAGCAACACCTTGTCGTTGTCCTCCGGAAAGCGTTTCAACGGCCTGACTTATATCCTGGATGGTTAACAGCCCAAGTTCGGTCAGTTTTTGGCGCGCTTTTCTCTGCATTGTTTTTGCATCCAGCATCCGAAATACTTTTCCCATAAAGCCAGGTTTGTAAATTTCTCGGCCTAAAAACAGATTGCTGGCAATATCAAGGGCCGGAGAGACAGCTAAATTCTGGTAAACAGTTTCAATACCCGCTTCACGGGCTTCCATTGGATTGTTGAAACGAACGATATTTTCGTTAAGCCGGATTTCACCTTCAGATACCTTTATTGCACCAGAAAGCGCCTTGATTAGTGTTGATTTTCCAGCGCCATTATCCCCTATAACTGCAAGTATCTCTCCGGGGAAAAGTTCAAAATCTGCCTTATCAAGTGCAGTAACACGACCATATCGTTTGACAAGTCCTACTGCCTGTAAAATTGGCTGAATTTCCATATCGTTTATGTTCCTACTTTTCTGATCCATTGGTCGATAGCAACTGCTATAATGATTAATACGCCGACAGTGAATTCTTGCCACAACACATCAACACCCGATAATGCCAGACCATTTCTAAATACACCAACAATCAAAGCACCGATAAGTGTCCCAAATATAGAGCCCCGACCACCGAACAGGCTGGTTCCCCCAATCACGACAGCTGTAATACTGTCCAGGTTGCTCGTTTGACCGGCAATAGGGGTCACGGATCCAATACGTCCGATCAGTATCCACGCTCCCATGGCACAGATTATTCCGGCAACAATGTATACGGACATTAATATACGACGAGTTGAAATACCGACCAACTCAGCTGTTTCCGGATTATCTCCGGTTGCATAGACATGCTTTCCCCAGGCAGTATAGCTCAGGGCATACCAGACAAGGATGAAGATAGCGACCATTATAATAGAGCCATATGTCAGCCGGGCACCTAAGAAATCAAACGATTGTCCAGTCCATTTCAGGAAAGGTGCGTATTGATCGATCTCCTGGGAACCAATGGTCTCACTTCCTGAGTACCATAGGTTTAATGCCCAGAATATGCTTAGCGTACCCAGGGTGGCAATAAATGGGGGTAATTTAAAACGGGTAACCAACAATCCGTTTATACATCCACAGCCTGCACCCACTAACAAACCAATGAAAATGGCGATGGAAGCTTGAAAACCGAAATCCACACCCATCTGACCCATGATAACTGAGGACAGAACCATAATGGCACCCACTGAAAGATCGATACCGGCTGTTAAAATGATTAGAGTTTGCGCAACACCAATTGTCCCGATGATAGTTACCTGCTGCAAGACAAGAGACAGGTTGAAAGGATGAAAAAAGCGAGTTCCCACAACCGTGCTGAAAACGACCAGGGCAAGGAACAATACAATAGAAGGGGCAGCAATCGGTTGACTGTGAAGGAACTTATGTATTCGCCTGCTCATTGACAGTGTTTCATCAAAAGTTATAGATTCTTTGGTGCCAGACAGATTAGCAGTTGAAGATCCTGACATTTTTAACCCCTTTAATTCTATCGGGACATAATGAACGATTTATTTTCCTTTAAACATTAAAGACTGGAACCGAACAAATAAGCGGTCAACTTATTGTGTACCGTTTCCAGTCTTCAAATCTATTAAAGAACCGTTTTCAATTTTGTGTAAAAGATATTTAATTCCCCCAACACAGGCCTAACCCTTCCTTTGCTGAGATGGACTGTACGCCCGGTGCTGGATCATTTGCAATGAGTTGTACACCGGTATTATAGAAATCCAGACCCGGGGTTGCGCCAGGTTTTACACCGGTTTCTGCATATTTTGCAATGGCTTCAACACCATAGGATGCCATACGAAGCGGGAACTGCATTGATGTTGCACCAATTACATTTGCATCAATATTTCTGACACCTGCACATCCACCATCAACAGATACAATCAATACGTCCTTTTCACGACCTGCAGCTTTCAATGCCTCATATGCACCGGCTGCTGCGGGTTCATTTATAGTATATACGAGGTTGATCCCGGGATTTTTCTGGAGCAGATTCTCCATAGCCGAACGCCCGCCTTCCTCTGAACCCTTTGTTACGGCGTGACCCACAATACGAGGATCATTTTCATCACCAATATCACTCGGATCCTTGATATCAATTCCAAACCCCTTTAAAAAGCCCTGGTCCCGCTGTACATCGACTGATATTTCACTGACATTTAAGTCTAACATTGCGATTAGGGCTTTTTTACCCTCCATTTTTGCTTTTGCCCATTTTCCAATGACCAGCCCGGCTTCAAAATTGTCCGTGGCAAATGTGGCGTCGGCAGCACTCGGGGGTTCTAATGGTGTGTCGAGTGCAATCACCACAAGTCCTGCTTTCCTTGCCTTCTGGATAACAGGGACCATTGCTCTAGAATCATTTGGTGTAATCAGTATCCCTTTTGCTCCAGCTGCGATCAGGTTTTCAACTGCCTGGACCTGGGTATCTACATCGCCATCATATTTTCCGGCAGATGTCCGAAGCTCAATCCCAAGCTCTTTTGCTTTTTGCTTTGCACCCTTTCTCATCTCTACAAAAAATGGGTTGGTATTGGTTTTTGTAATAAGCCCGACAATCGTTTTACCTGAAGCCATGGCAGCAGGGGTAAAAGAAACTGCTATCAGCAGCGAGATAACTACCGTGATTAAACGTTTCATCATTCTTCTCCTAAATAATCTGGTTTGTGTTTTCAGCCTCTCAGCTTTGGTCATACCTAACAAAGGATTGTTAATGGATTATTTCACTGGGAAAAATTTTTTGTAATAATTGTAACAAAGGCTATACATTGTTCATTAGAAATGACTTTGGTGTGTTACCCAAAATCTTTCCCAAAGGTAAAAAGCTTTTTATTTGCAAGCTCAGCTTTTAAATCAACTCCACTTATAAGGACCAGACAAGCTGACGTCCGTCAAGATAAGACTCATATTTTCTGCTTCGTGTATCAATTTTTCCAATGCGGTTTCAGCAGATTCTACAGCAATCGTGTTAAATCCCAGGGATTCAATTTGTTCACAAATGGCCTCAGATACCTGATAATTATCTTCAACAAGTATCATTTTCTTGTGTTTGGGTATACGAACAGGTTCAATAATTAAGTTCTTCTTTTTTAATTGTGTTCCTCTGTGCTACTCCAGGATTGGCAGGTAGAGAATAATTTTAGTCCCCTTATTGAGTATTGAATGTATTTTTATTTCCCCACCAGATTGTTTAACAAGTCCACATACCATACTCAGTCCCATTCCACTTCCCTGACCGACAGGTTTTGTTGTAAAAAAGGGTTCACGTACACGCTTTTGAATCTCTAATGGAATCCCGCATCCTGTATCCTTTACCACTACAGCCATACACTCTTTTTGGCTTCCAGGCATGGTTTGTTTTTCAGTAATAAAGGTCAGGTGACCCCCACCCGGCATTGCATCACTACTGTTAACAGCGAGATTCAAAAGCGCGTTTTCAAGCTGTGAAGGATCCACATAGACGGAATCATTGGATTTTAGTTCTGTTGTAATATTTATTCCCGGTGCCATACTGTATTCGACCAGATCAAGCATGGCAATGATCAAATCGTTGACATTTGTTGATTCCGGGAAAAGGTGCTGCCTCCGGCTGAATGCTAAAAGGCGCTGTACTAAATTGACCCCTTTCTTTGTTATGTTCAGGGATCTATCCATATAATTTGTCTGCTTTTCATTGAGACCCGTCGTTTCACTTAACAACTGTAAATTGGTCAATAATGCTGCCAGCAGATTATTAAAATCATGGGCAGCACCAACGGTCAGCTGTCCTAACATTTCTATTTTTTGTGCCTGGTGTAGCTGAGATTCCACTAATCTACGTTGTGTCAGGTCACTGTAAAGCGTCACAAAACCACCGTTCGGCATGGGCTGACTTCTAAATTCAACAATCTTTCCGTTCAAATAATGCCGTTCAAAATTCTGGGGTCGATTATGGCGGCGCCTATTCATCTTTCTAATATCAATGGGTTCATTGGATATAGATCTATGCTCATGCGGCTCTTTGGATGTGAGTTCATTCAACTCGTTCAAAGACCGGTTCAAATAAACATCCTCCTTGGACAGGCTGAAGATATCAAGATATCGTTTATTCCAGGATATCAACTTGTCATCGGAAGAGAATACACTGAGTCCGTCATTTATCTGGTTGAAAACCGTTTCAAGCAATGTTTTCTGTCTGGCGAGATCATCACTGTATCTCTGTTTTTTCAGTGTGTGATCACGAAATATGTTATAGGCCCGTGAAAGTTCTCCTATTTCATCTTCCCTATCCATCTTCGCCCTGACAATATTCGTATCACCGTCTGCCAACTGGCGCATATTTCGAGTGACCCGAGATAGATCCTGAGTCATTTTATAATTGAACCGGTAATGATGGCACATCCCGAAAATGAGAAAACCTGCCATAATCACCATCAGAATGTATGCATTCTGCACCCTTGACTGAACCTGTTTTCCCTGTTGATCAATCGTGTTATGGGATTTTAGAACAAAGGTGTTAACTTGTTTGGCAAGTTGCAAGGAGAGTAAATTTTCAAGGATATAGAATTCAGATTCCTGGATGATGTTTTCCTGATCAATAAACAGGTCAAGTACTGAAAACAAATCATACTCAATCTTGTTAACATTCAACTGATTATCCGGGTTACGGCGCTTAATTTCATCAATATTGAACCGGGCCGCAATAAGGTCTTCATGTAAAAAAAGTTCGGCCTCAATCTTTTCAAACAATTCAGTCAGCGTTAAATTAAATTTATACAGGCGTAAAGTCAGATCATTTTTTAGGATAGAATCTTTTAAATTATCTGCTGTTTTTTTCAGTTCAAAAAATCGTTTTTCCAGATTTTTGCGTTCAGATTGCAGTTGAAACGGTTTAGCAGAACGGGATACATAGGGTGCCAAAGCTGTCAGGTGAGCCACTCCTTCTGAAAGGTTGAGTGCTGTGCTTATTTCAGGCAGGTTGTTGACTTGAAAATCGGTAATGGTTTCACTCGTCTGATTGAGTCCATACCAGCTTACAAGTCCAAGGCCAAGGGTTAGAAAAGTAACCATCTTAATAGTGAAAAGGGCTTGTCGCTGAATCCCGTGCATCATTTTTTTTTTACCGGCCCTGCAAGGTAATATCCCATTCCCCGTTCAGTGAGAATTAGACTTGGTTTTTTAGGGTTGGGTTCTATTTTTCGTCGGAGTCTTAAAATCAAGACATCAATGGTCCGTTCAAAGACATCTGTTTCATAATTTCTGGTTAATTCCAGGAGCTGATCACGGGAAAAAACTCTGTCAGACGATTTAACAAGTACCTCCAAAAGCGTATACTCACCAAATGTAAGATCAACACGTTTACCCGATCTGTCAGTCACTTCCCGGCTTGTCAAATTCATTATCCATTTTCCGAATAAAAGACACTCATGCCCTTCTTTAATGGGACGGTCAAAGGCAGAATTGAACTGTGTACTCCGTCGGATAAGTGCATGGACCCGTGCCAGGAGTTCTCTTATATTAAAAGGTTTCATCAAAAAGTCATCCGCAGCGACTTCAAGTCCGAGGATCCGGTCTGTTTCATCACCTTTGCCGGTCAACATCATGATCGGTATCGTATGATTTTTTCTGATATCACGAACAAGCTGTAGACCACTTTCGTTATGAAGGAAAAGGTCCACGATAAGCAGATGGCATTCCTCGTGGGTTAATACGCTCCATAATGATTTACCATCAGCGACTGCTGTCGTTCGATAACCATTCTCCATTAGAACGTCTTTAAGAGCCATGCAGATATCGGGATCATCATCAACAATAACAACATGGAATTTATCTGTTGTATTCAATATCTGAATTCCTCTATCGCCTCTTTCATTTTAAACTTCATCTTTAAGCAGGCAGCAGGCAATTTGATACTCGGGAACACCATTTTTATTATAGGAGAGAACTCCAGGCTGGATCATTTTGTTCATGACACACCCTTCAGGAATAGTCAGGCTAAACAGATCTTTTTCATTGATTCTTGGAGTGGAGACCAGCCGGTTATCTCTGATTTCAAAGGAGTGCAGGGGATAATCTTCGCATATGGGGCATTGATACACTCTGCCGTTGGGAAATACAAAATAGTTGTCTGCTACATTACCTGCGCATTGAAAGGGTTCATCATTATTAAGAAATACCTTTGGATAGGTGACAACGATACCGTGGCCTGCAATTTTTTGAGCGGTTTGCGGGATCAATTTAAGCCAGTTCTCCTTTGATACCTGAAAATTGCCTCTGCTCTCAGAAGAAGATTTCCCTCTCCTGCCGACAGCCTGGATAAAAAATCGTTCAATACCCAAATTTTTAATTAAATCTTCCATCAATTCCAGTTCATGAAAATTTTTTTCAGAAACAGTATATATCATTGCGCATGAAAAATTTTTTGCAAGTGCTCTTTCAATCCCCTCCATGACTTTATCATAACTTCCCTCTCCCCTTATGGCATCGTTGGTTGATCGTGTGGCACCATCAAGAGAAAAAGAGAGAGAGTCAATGTCGTCACACGAAATTTTATCAAGAATGTCATGAAACAGATAACCGTTGGTATCAATGGTGATGGATTTGAATCCAAGACATCTTGCCTCTTTTACAGCAGCATAAAGCTCAGGATGCAGGGTGGGTTCCCCGCCAAGAAAAATTAAATGGGTCTGATCGGCTTTGCTGACAATGGCTTTGTCATCTATATTTTTGTTACCAGACTCTTTTTCTGGATGGTCCTTTCCTGGATCTGACCGCTCTGCAAAAAGCCTCAGCCACTCTTTTATGGTATCAATATCAAGGGTTTCATTTCCATGCTGATCTCTGTTAATATAGCAGTGAGTGCATGAAAGATTGCATTTTGTCAGGATGTGGAAAAAGAGATTGGAAGACTCTTTTGAGAATGCAACCGTATGTTTTTGCATGTTATTCCATACACTGTTTTGTAAAATTGGGATCAAAAGGCACAGGATACGCTCCGTCAAAACAGGCTTTGCAGAAGTTATGTGCTGGATCTTTGACTCCGGAAGCCTCCAGCATACCTTTAACGGAAAGATAATGCAGAGAATCAAACCCCAGGTATGCGGTAAGCTCTTCTACAGATTTTTGAGCGGCAATCAACTCTCCTTCGGAAGGGAAATCAATGCCGTAACAGCAGGGGAATTTATGGGGAGGGCAGGCGACACGCATGTGTATCTTTTTAACGCCCAGTTCACGCAACGCTTTGACACGCGTCTTTGCAGTGGTGCCGCGGATGATGGAATCTTCAATAATGATAATATCTCTGCCCCTGATCAACTCTCTGACAGGATTAAGTTTTACTCGCACTGCAAAATCACGCATGGACTGGGTGGGCTGGATAAAACTTCTGCCCACATAGTGGTTTCGAATCATTCCCATTTCAAATGGGATGCCCGACTCTTCAGCATAGCCTATTGCTGCATAATTGCCGGAATCAGGAAAAGGCATAACAATATCTGCATCAACATGCGCTTCCATTGCAAGTCTTTTACCATGTGCTTTTCGCATCTCATAGACATTTTTGCCGTCAATGGTGGAATCGGGTCTTGCAAAGTAGATATATTCAAATATACACAAAGATTTATGCCGGGCTGCTTTCGGGTGGCGTATGCTCTTTATGCCATCTTCATTGATAATGACTATTTCTCCCGGGTCAAGCTCTCTGATGAACTCAGCCTGGATCAGATCAAAAGCACATGTTTCAGAAGCCAGAACATAATGGTCGTCGTTGAGTTTTCCCAGGGAAAGGGGTCTGAAACCATTGGGGTCCTTCATGCCTACAATCTCACCTTTACATGTTAAAAGAACCATGGAGTAGGCCCCTTCAATTTTAGAGACCGCGTTTAAAACTGCGCTCTCAACATCACCTTTAATCAGGTTTTTAATAAAAAGATGCAGAAAAACTTCTGAATCCACGGTGGTCTGGAAGATAGAACCCTGCCCCTCCAGCTCCTCTTTGATAATATGGGCATTCACAAAGTTTCCATTATGGGCAACTGCATAGGAGCGGTGTCTGTGGTTGACAACAAAGGGCTGGGCATTGGTTAGTACAGAATCGCCCGTGGTGGAATACCTCACATGACCAATGGCAGAACCGCCTTCAATTCTGTCAAGATCCTCCATGTTAAAGATTTCAGGAACAAGTCCCATGCCTTTGTGGGAAAAGATTTTATCATTTTCTCCTCTGTTTACCGAGATGCCCGCACTCTCCTGACCTCTGTGCTGGAGGGCGTAAAGACCAAAATAGGTTATTGTTGCCGCTTCAGGGTGTCTGTACAGCCCGAACACACCACACGCATCTTTGGGTTTTCCATCTGCTGTAAAAGGATCAACCATTTTTGTTTCTCCGG
>CAYZCC010000070.1:0-10069 GCA_964476805.1 uncultured Desulfobacula sp. | reverse complement strand
TGTCATTTTTGACTTTTTACGAGACCATCTGTTATAAAAACAGACAAATAGTTTAAGTTTAAAAAGGAAATTTTTGCATGCTGCCAAATCTTTTCAGCCCAATAAAGATCGGGAATAGAATTTCAAAAAACAGGCTGTTAATGTCTGCCATGAGTATTAATTTTGGTGTGGATGAAAACTGTTTTGTTACGGATCAGTTAACTCAATATTTTGTAGAGAGAGCCAGAGGTGGAGCAGGAATGATGCTGGTCGGAGGCGGTGGTATCCATCCAGGAGGTCAGGAGCTGCCAGACCTGCCCCAGCTTCATGATGACCGTTGTATTCCAGCGCTTAAAAAAATGGTGGCACAGGTAAAAGAGTATGATACGCTTTTTGGAATGCAACTGATGCATGGAGGACGTCAGGCATATCTTGATGAAATTGTAGCACCGTCTGCCATTCCTGCGCCTGCAGTTGTGAAGGGCAGAGTCAGAGCCCTTGAAATTGATGAGATCAGGCAGCTTGTCTCCTGTTTTGGTGATGCGGCAGAAAGATGTAAAACAGCTGGTTTTGATTTTATTGAAATCCATGGCGCACACGGTTATTTAATAGGTCAGTTCCTCTCTTCCAATTCCAATATCAGAACAGATGAATACGGCGGCTCCATTGAAAACAGAACACGGTTTTTATTTGAAGTCATAGAAGATATTCAATCCAAAACAGGGACGGATTTCCCGGTTGGACTCCGCATTAATGGAAATGATTATTTTGAAAATGGATGGGAGCTTAAAGACACAGTAAAAATTGCCCCCCAGCTTGAAAAAACAGGGCTTGCATATTTACATATTTCAGGCGGGGTTTACGGCTCCACAGAGTTGACCATTCCTTCCATGTATACAGAGCATGGATGTTTTGTACACCTTGCAAGAGAGGTTAAAAAACATGTCTCCATACCTGTTGTTACAGTGGGCAGGATTAAATACCCGGATCATGCGGAACAGATCCTTGCGGATGGAGATGCTGATATTGTATCCATGGGAAGATCTTTTCTTGCGGATCCTGAATATGCCAATAAAGCAAAGATCGGGAATTTTAATGAGATCCGTCCATGCGTTGGCTGCTGTCTGGGATGTATCCATGCAGTTCTTGTGAATAAAGAGCCCGGCTCATGTGTGGTCAATCCAGATGTTGGAAGGGAGTATAAATTAAAAGAGGGAATCAAACCTGAAAATACTCTGACCCTATTAATTGCCGGCGCAGGGCCTGCAGGGATGGCAGCAGCAAGAGAGTCTGCTCTCCAGGGGCATAAAACTTTTTTGTGTGAAAAAGAGCAGAAGCCTGGCGGGTTACTCTCCCTTGCAGCCATGGCACCGGGTAGAGGAGAACTCAATGATATTTTAAATTTTTTTAGAAATGAGATAGAGAGATTAAATGTGAATATCGTTTATAACAGTGATCTTTCCAGGGAATTGATAGATGAAGTCAAACCGGACAAGGTGATTCTTGCCACGGGATCTCTTCCTGATATGCCCATGATTAAAGGACTTTTTCAAAGCAGAATGGATGTTGCAACCAATATAGATGTCATTTCCGGAAAAGAGCGTGTTGGATTCAGGGTGATTGTTCTTGGCGGCGGTATGACAGGTTTGATTACAGCTGATTTTTTAAGTGAAAAGGGGAAACAGGTGGTGGTTTTAAACCGGAAGAAAAGCTTTGCAGAAGAGATGTCCAGCAATGACCGGTTCTATCTGAGAGAGAGATTGAACAGAGCAGATGTGCTTTTATATAAAAATGTCTCTGTTAAAAAATTTACCGGCAATGGCGTTGTTTTTAAATCCAGTGGAGAAGAGATTACACTCAAGGGTTTTAACTCTGTGGTTATTTCAGAAAAACAAATCGCCATCAGAGATGGGGAAAAAAAACTTGAAAAAAAGAGAGGACCGTCCTATTATTTCATCGGGGATGCAAAATCACCAAGACATCTTATGTATTGCATAAGTGAGGCAGATGAAATAATAAGATCATGATAAAAGGTTAACAAAATGACCATGGAAGCTAAAAAATTCATAACCCATATTTTTGAAATTGCAGGTATTACAATTAACGGTTCAAAACCGCATGATATTGTAATCAATAATGACAATTTTTACGAAAGGATTGTAAAACACGGAGATCTGGGTCTTGGTGAATCCTATATGGATGGATGGTGGGAAGCTGAGGCGGTTGATCAGTTTATTGAGAAAATTCTCCGCAAAGATCTTGAGGGGAGGGTCAAAAAAAACATACCACTGCTCTATCACTATATTATTGCCAAGATTTTTAATTTCCAGTCCAAAAAAAGAGCGTTTCAGGTGGGTGAAAAACATTATGACATTGGCGAAAGCCTTTATATAAGAATGCTTGACAAACAGATGCAGTACACCTGCGGGTATTGGAAAAATGCCACCACCCTTGACCAGGCCCAGGAGAACAAACTGGATCTCATCTGCCGCAAACTCGATCTAAAGCCTGGAATGAAGATTCTGGAACTGGGATGTGGTTACGGTGCTTTTGCCAACTATGCGGCAAAAAATTATGGCGTCAGTGTCACTGGATATACTGTTTCAAAGGATCAGGCACGATTTGCCAGAGAATTGAACAAAAACAGGGATGTGGATATCAGGTATGAGGATTATCGAAATGCCGAAGGACTTTTTGACCGGGTGGTTTCCATTGGACTGATGGAGCATGTGGGGCCTATGAATTACAGAACATATATGAAAAAAGTCCACGCCACCCTGAAAGATGACGGCATTGCATTTATCCATACCATTGGCAGTAATATAACAAAAACCGCCACCAATGCCTGGATTAAAAAATATATTTTTCCAAATGGCAGGATTCCATCCATAAGGCTTCTGGGCAGAGCCATGGAAAAGCTGTTTGTGATGGAAGACTGGCACAATTTTGGTGAAGATTATGATAAAACGCTGATGGCCTGGTATCAAAATTTTAAAGAGAAGTGGCCTGAAATCGAACACGACCATCCTGAAAGATTTTACAGGATGTGGAAATTTTATCTTTTATCGTGTGCAGGGGCATTCAGGGCCAGAACACTGCAACTGTGGCAGATTGTGATGACCAAGACTGGCAAGCCTGCTCCGGATTGCAGAAAAAGCTGATTGATTGAGTGATTGATTTTGATGTTATTGTTGTGGGCGGAGGCCCTGCGGGTGCATCATGCGCCAGGGCACTTGTTAAAAAAGGTGTCCATGCGGCGGTACTTGATAAATCAGATTTTCCAAGGCCAAAGCTTTGTGCCGGCTGGGTCACCCCTGAAGTCTTCCAAGATCTAAAATACAGTGTTAATGAGTATCCCCATGGTATTATCTGTTTTAAAAAAATATATTTTCATATTTCTAACATTAAATTTCCTCTAAAAACCAGACAGTACTCCATCAGAAGAGTAGAGTTTGATGAGTGGCTCTTAAATAAATCAGGGGCGAATTTTTTTCAACACAGGGTCAGGAAAGTAGAGAAGAAGAGAAATAAGTTTATAGTGGATGAGAAGTTCCGGGCTGAATTTATCGTAGGTGCCGGTGGTACCAACTGCCCTGTTGCAGGAAAATTTTTTCAAATCAAAGAGGATAAATCTCCGGACAGACAGATTGTTGCCTTGGAAACAGAGTGTAAAATAGAATACTCTGGCAAGGATTGCCATTTATGGTTTTTTAATAACAGACTGCCTGGATATGCCTGGTTTGTTCCGAAGGCAGGCGGTTATATCAATCTTGGCATTGGAGGAAAGCTTTATAAATTAAAGAGGAACAACACCTCTATTAATGAACACTGGAATTATTTTATTAACAGATTAAAGAAGAGAGGTAAAATTGCTGATGTTAAAATCAAACCCAGAGGGTATCACTACTTTTTAAATAAAAAATATCTAAAATGCCAGGAGGATAATGCGTTTATCATTGGAGATGCTCTTGGGCTGGCGACCCTTGATATGGGGGAGGGCATAGGACCTGCAGTTAAAAGCGGTATACTTGCTGCCAGGACAATTATTACCGGTAAAAGATATCATCCAGGGGCCATATCAAGATTAAGCCTGCCTTCAATGTTCATGGCCGGATTGAGATGGAAAGCCTGAAGCCGCCGGTGATAAGTGGTATGATGTTTTAAAAGAATTTATTTTACAGGGTGATCTTTTCGCCACTGTCTGGGGCTGATATAGGCGCTTCCTTGACCCCACATTCCTTTTTTTGCTCTTTTGGCCCTTGACTCTTCCCTGAGATATTTGCTTGAGTCAAGCTTTTCAGGACGTCTTCCTCTATAAACCTCGGCAAGGCCTGCTTTAATCATCTCAATGTTGGCATTTTTACCATTCACAAAAACTTCGGCAAGCTGTCTGTTATACCCACCGGTTCCATAGCTTTGAATGGCCACTTTTTTATTATTCAGCAAATTTTTCAGATACTGTTTTGCCTCCCTGCTGAAAGGCTGCGCTTCTCTCTTTCCATACTCTGCTTCAGGAGAGTCAATGCCAACAAGCCTGATTTTGAAGGTCAAATCAAGGCCGGTTACTTTTATGGTGTCCCCGTCGTAAATCTTCAATACTCTAAATTTCTGGCCCTTAAAAACAGTATTGCTCTCTTGAAACGTTTCCACTCTTTGATTTTGAGCCGGTGCCACATTGCTAAAATGCCTTATGCCGTTATCATCTGTCCAGAAATATATTTTTGCATGGCAGTGCGTGCAGGAAATATGAATTAAAAAAATAGAGATTATAAATTTATACATAAAATATTGCATCACTCCATAACAGACTGGATTCAAGCTGTCCCATTTATGAAATGTATCTGGCAGCTATTTTTTTAAGTCCTCTTTTTTTAAGATATCACAGTAAAACAGGGCAAATTCATACATCCCTCTGATTTTTTCCTCTTCATTGATAATGCCAAGACACATTTCAAAGGCTCCCTGGGCAAAAGAGTTTGAGTATTCATCATGGTCAATACCGGATAGAAACTTCCGGATCAGTTCCTGGCTGGTACGTTTGGTTTTATCTTTTCTTATGTCAATGGGGTCTTTGGGGTCTTGAAAAGGGTCCCACTTCTCATATCCAGTTTTAAGGATCTGTTTCTGACCTCTTTTGCCCATGGTGTCAAAGATCGCTTTTTTCTTCTCTTCAATCTCTTCTCTGGTAAAATTTTCCACTATTTTTTTACTCCAAGGTACTCTTTGTTAAACGGGGTGATCATGGCCATGGAAACAGGAATCAGCATCTCATGCATCTTAATCTGTTCAGAGTTGATATCCTTGATAAGCTGCACAGAAAGAAGCTGAAGCTGACTGTAAATTTTATCAAGGTTCAGTGTTGGATAAGGCTCTCCCTGCTTAAAGTTTGTCCTGCCGCATATATGGCTTGCACCTGCTGTTGATGTAGGGATTCCATACACCCGGCATGGAATGGGACGATGTTCATACATGACACAGAGGTCATCTTTTCCAAGAAGGGGGCATCTGACCCTCTCTTTAGACATTTTTGCCACAATTTCAAGCGGGTCTGCACCCTCTTTTCCCTCTTTATAGGCCTTTCGTTTTATTTTAACTAAAACCCGGTCAGTTTTGTCTGCTATTTCAATGAGACTGTTTTTCTCTTTTCCTGAAAATTTTTTTAAAAATTTATCATTCAGGTAGAGGGCTTCGATCAGTGTCAGATCAAAAAGAGCATAACAGCAGTCACTGCATTTTTTTTTGCAGAAAACCTCTTTAGGATATTCAGTTTTTATCCGTTCAAACACACCATCCACCATGTGGACCAGGGCTTCATATTTTATAAAGTGTTCTTTTAAATTCAATGCCATAATATTTCCCCTTTATTTGCCAATACAAAAATTACTAAAGATATTATCCAGAATATCAATGGATGCAGTTTCTCCCGTGATTATTCCAAGCGCGTCAATGGAGTTTTTAATATCAATGGCAAGCATTTCATCTTCCAGTGCATCTGACAGTCCGGTTTTGACAGGCACCAGGCTCTCAACCGCCTGTTCAAACGCGTTTCTATGCCGTAAATTGGGAATGATTGATGATTTTCCCATATCCAGATCAGCGAGACAAATGCTGACAATTTTTTGTTTTAATTTAGCGATTCCTGTGTTTAAAAGAGCTGAAACTTCAATTTTCGGGAGATGTTTATATTTTTCTGAAAGCTCTGGCAGTTTATCATGTTCAAGATCAATTTTATTAATTACAAAAATAGCTTTTGTATCCCCTTGATTTTCAGGCGTTACAATTTTTTCAAACTCCTTGTTACAGAACTTGCTTCCCGGCTCTTTCATATATAATATCAGATCAGATGTGCGGATGTGATCTTTGGCCTTTTCGATACCGATGATCTCTACAAGGTCATCGGTCTGGTGGATTCCTGCTGTATCTGCAATCACAAATGGAATGCCGTCCATATTGAGCCCTTCTTCAACAGGGTCTCTTGTTGTTCCGGGAACGGCAGTTACAATGGATCTCTCTTTTTCAAGCAGCCGGTTCATAAGACTTGATTTCCCCACATTGGGGGCGCCACATATGGTAATTTTGATGCCCTCTTTTAAAAAACAGGCATCATCATGCTGCTTGATAAATTTTTTACACTTTCCAATGATGTCATCGATTAAATCAATCTCTTTCTGAGAGGGCTCAAAATAGCCGGCATCTTCAGGAAAATCTATATTGAATTCAATAAGGGAGAGCAGCTGAATTAACTCTTCTCTTAAATCGTTAATCTGATTTTTCAGTACGCCAAGGTTCTGGGATGCTGCAAATTTAAGAGCATTCAGGGATTTTGCATTGATGATGTCTGTAACAGCTTCTGCCTGGGTCAGGTCAATTCTGCCATTTAAAAAAGCTCTTTTTGTAAACTCGCCCGGTTCAGCAAGCCTTGCGCCACAGAAGAGAATTTCATTTAGAATAGTCCTCAACACAATGTTTCCGGCATGGGCCTGGATTTCAATAACATCCTGGGCAGTATATGAGGAGGGACCCTTCATTGGAATGAGTAATACTTCATCTATCACGTCTTTTGTTTTTAAATCAAAAATATATCCGTGATAGATCCTGTGAGATTCCAGGGCAGGAGAATACTCAGGTTCTATTTTTTTTGTTGAAAAAAGCGTTAAAGCAATATCAAATGCTTTTTCCCCGGAGATTCGTATGACACCGATACCGCCATTTCCAAAAGGTGTTGCTATTGCGGCAATTGTATCATTCATCGTATTTTTATCTTTTAGACCGCTTTTTCCCCTTAAAAGAGTTTTTCTTTTTAGGAAAAATCACAAGTCGTCGATAATATCCATCTCCCATACTCTGGGTTCTTACTTTATTATCGTCTTTTAATGCCAGGTGTACAGTCCGCCTGTCCTGTGCACTCATCTGGTTGATTGTTTCCGGACGTCCTGTTTTTTTTGCCTTGTCTGCCATTTTAAAGGCAAGATGCTTGAGGTTGGCTTTCCGGGCCTCCATATATCCTTCGATATCCACTTTCACCATGACCCGGGCGTCACTTTTCCTGTTTATTATTTTGTCGATTAGAAACTGCATTGCATAAAGGGTCTGCCCTTTTCTGCCAATCAAAATGCCTGCATTTCCACCTTCAATGTTCAGAATTAATCTATCATTTTGAGTTTCATGGCTGACCGTTGCATCCTCTGTTATAAGATCAGCCATCTTCTGCAAAGCTTCTCTGCCAAGTTTTATGGATTCTTCTGTTACATCGACCCCCTCGGGGGATTCAGAGGTTTTAACTCTTGTTTCTCTGCCAAAAGCTTCATCAACAATGGATTGAACCCCTTCTTTCTGCGTAAAAGCGGGCTCATCTTTGCTGTTAACCGGAACATCCACTTTAATCCTTGCATTTTTTTTCCCCACAATTCCAAAAATTCCTGAAGTCCCTTCTGAAATCACATCATATTTTAAATCGTCAATGGAAAGATCCAGTGTGGAACATGCATTTTTAATGGCACCCTCTATATCTTTTCCTGAAAATTCCTGAGTCTGTGTCATATCTCCTCCTGCTTTAAGCAAATTTCTTTTGAATATAATACTGCTGTCCCATGGATATAATGTTATTTACAAACATATATAGAACCAGCCCTGAAGGGAAATTAATAAACAGTACAGTCATGAATATGGGCATTAACATCATTATTTTAGCCTGCATGGGATCTCCTGGCGTCGGCGTCATTTTCTGCTGGAGCAGAAAGGATCCACCCATAATAAGCGTCAGCATTGGCAGACCGTATGGCGCCTGCATCATTGGAATAGAAAAACCGAATTCAAACAGCCTGTCAGGAGCGGACAAATCTTGAATCCATGATACAAACGGGGCATGGCGAAGTTCAATAGCCTGGTAAAGCATCCTGTAAAGCGCAATGAAAATAGGCATCTGGACCAGCATGGGCAGACATCCGCTTGCCGGGTTGACTTTATATGTCTTATAAAGCGCCATCACCTCCTTGTTCATTCTCTGCTTATCATCTTTATATTTCTGTCTGATTTCCGTCATCAGGGGCTGAACTTTTTTCATTTTGTTCATGGATTTGTAACTTTTGGTGCCAAGGGGCCAGAAAATAAGTTTAATCAAAACAGTCAAAAGAACGATGGCAATACCATAGTTTGGAGTCACATCATAAATGGTGTTCATGACTATCAAAAGGGGTTTTGCAAGAATATTGAAAAATCCGAAGTTGACGGCTTTTTTAAAGCTGTTGTCATATTCACCAAGCACTTTCAAACTCTTGGGTCCCATGTAAAACGTAAAAGGATATCTGGCCTGTTTACCCGGATTGAGCCGCTCCATTTTTTGAATAAAATCATTTGTGACAAGCTCATTTTTAAAGGAGAGCTTTATTTTGTTATCAAGGTTTATCACTCCGTCGCTTGACGACCCTGGCATGACTGCAGTCATAAAATAGCGCTCTGAAAATCCTGACCAGCCGATATTACCACTGTATATATTCTTCTCTTCTATGTCTTTGGGTTTAATGGTGGTATATTCATCATTAACAAAAACAACAGGCCCTTCAAACGCAAATCTTGACCTTTTTTTAACCTCTTCGTCATAAATTCCAGGTGTGGAAATCACAATGGAGTCGTTTAAAGACATGTCAGAACCATTTTGAAAAATGACGTCACACGCAATCATGTAAGAGTCTGCTTTAAAGGTGAAAATCTTTTTAATCACCAAACCTCTTTGTGTGGTAGAGACAAATTCAATATTTTTGCTGCCGCGGGACACAGAGATTTTATTACGGCTGCTGCCTGCTGTGTAAACGGCATTTTTCAGATCTGGAACAGATTCACGTTCAAGGTCAAGGGAGAACATCCCTGAAGCAAGATCCTTAGATACCAGCTGCTTCAATGGAGAGTCCTTCTGGTTTGTCTTTTTATAATTTCTCAGTTCAAATTTTCTGACAGCGGCACCATATTCTGAAATATCAATATGATAGAGTGGCGTTGATACAGATATGGTTCTGAATTTGCTTTCAGGTCTTTCAACCGGTTCTGGTTTTGAAACAGGCTGTTTATAATCTGAAATATTTGAAGCGTCCTGTTGAACCTGTTGTCCGCCCTGAAGCGGTTCCTGCTGGTTTTGTCCCTGTTGGGGCTGACTGCCGGGTGGGGGCGGCTTTACAAAAAGTGTCTGATAGCCCACAAGGACTGCCACAGAAAGCACAACCGCTAATAATAATCTTTTTTGTTCATCCATTTTCTCTCCTATCATGCCTGTTGCAAAATGCTATGATAAGGAAAACAGTATGGTATCAGGATACGTTATGGAACCGGATCAGAACCTCCTGCATGGAATGGATGACAACGCAGAACTCTTTTTGCGGCAAGAACAGTGCCTTTAAGGCTGCCGTATTTTTTAACAGCCTCAATGGCATATGCCGAACAGGTTGGATAGTAACGACAATTCTGTCCTGTTAAGGGTGAAATAAAATATTGATAAAATTTAATAACTATTGTTAATAGCGTCTTCATAATTTTGTCAGTGCTATTTTGAAAAAAGTTTATCAACTTTTTCAATAAGTTCCATATTGGATAGCGTAGT